>CAYYCI010000181.1:0-7779 GCA_964470215.1 uncultured Planctomycetota bacterium | reverse complement strand
ACTCTCATGCCTTCGGCCCTGTGTCGAGGACGCGGGGCGAGACGCCCCGCCTACACGCCACGAGCCACCACTAATCCAACCCCGTTGACCAACCCCCTCATCCCATAACCAACAACCCCAAACCAACTCCCCATCCCATCCGTCCTTCTCTGTGTCCTCTGTGGCTCTATGGTGAAACCGGCCTGACGCGGGGCAGCGACGCCCCGCACACAAACCCGGAGCTCGGTGGCACAGGCTTTCCAGCCTGTGCAGCGTGCGGGCCACAGAGGCCCCACGCGCAACACTGGAACCTGGAACACGGGTTGCAGGCCGGGCGCCTCGGTCCCCGTTGGCCAGGTGCAATTCGCCACCGGACGACGGACGCGCTATATTGAGGGGCAGATGAGGCGAGGGATGCGAGGACCTGATGTGGGTATGACGAGAAGACGGTTTCTCCGGCGGGTCTGTGTGGGAGCCGCTCCATTCGTCGTGCCATCTGGCGTCCTTGGCGGCAATGCCCCCAGCGAAAGAATCGCAATCGGGATGATCGGTGTCGGCAGGCAGGGGCGCAAGGTGAACCTCAGGGGATTCCTCCACTCCCCGGAGGCGGTCGTGGTGGCGGTTTGCGATGTGGACACCTGGCGACTGGAGAACGCGCGGCGCGACGTGGAGGCCTTCTACGCCACACAGAAACGCTCGGGGCGTTACCGCGGCTGCACGGCCCATCGCGACTTCCGCGAGGTCCTCGCCAGAGAGGACATTGACGCGGTGATGGTCTCGACGCCCGACCACTGGCACGTGCCGATGGCAATCGCGGCCGTGCGAGCGGGCAAGGACGTGTCGGTCGAGAAACCCCTGAGCCTGAGCATCGCGGAGGGAAGGGCGCTGTGTGAGGCGGTGCGCCGCCACAGCCGCGTCCTGCGCATTGACAGCGAGTTCCGCTCGATTGGCTACATGCGCCGCGCTTGCGAACTCGTGCTCAATGGCAGGATCGGCGAACTCAAGCGAATACGGACCGGGGTGCCGCGCGGGGACGTGGCGTGCGGTCCCCAGCCGCCGATGCCGGTTCCCCCCGAGCTCGACTACGATATGTGGCTCGGCCCGGCCCCTTTCGCCCCCTACACCGTCAACCGCGTGCATCGCCCGAAGAGTTACGCCCGGCCTGGCTGGATGCGCGTGCGCGACTATTGCGACGGCATGATCAGCAACTGGGGCACACACCTCAACGACATCGCCCAGTGGGGCCACGGCACCGAACGCACAGGACCGGTGGAGGTCGAGGGCACGGGGGTCTTTCCCAAGGATGGCCTGTGGAACGTGCTTCTCGACTTCAAGGTCCGCTACCGCTTCGCCGACGGGGTGGAAATGCTCTA
Organism: uncultured Planctomycetota bacterium; assembly: GCA_964470215.1. GTDB lineage: Bacteria > Planctomycetota > PUPC01 > DSUN01 > DSUN01 > CAYYCI01. The sequence continues at coordinate 6,427 of CAYYCI010000181.1, read as the reverse complement.
CGAGTGCTCGTATCCTCACGTCCGCTTCGAGGGAACGAAGGGTTGGGTCCAGGCCACGTATGGGCGTGGGCTATCGGGGGAGCCCGAATCGCTCCTCCGCCAGCCACTCGGACCGCACGAAATCCGCCTGCCGGGCCGCAGCGACAAGGGCGATTTCCTCTATTGCGTCAGGACCCGCAGCGAGACGATGGAGCCGGCGGAGGTCGGCCACAGGACGAACTCGCTGTGTCAACTTGGCCTGATCGCGATCGAGCGAGGCAAGAGGCTCGTCTGGGACCCCCAGGCCGAGCGCTTCACCAACGACCCGGAGGCCAACCGCCTGCTGGTCCGGACCATGCGCGCTCCGTGGAGCTTGTAATCCGTCTGATTCAGGGACCTTCGCGCGGGAGGGCTGAAAGGCCCCTTGGCGGTTGCCACCAGAACGAGCGCCAGTAGGCCCGCTCGACCTGGTAAGGGTCGATGGGCGCGTCGTCGGGGAGGTTCTTCGGCAGGATGCCGTAGCGTTGCATCTCGCGGATCCATTCTTTCCGCGGGCGGAAGCCAGGCATGTCGAACCGCTTTATCTTGTCCAGGTAGGCCTTGGCGTCGCAGATGGCCCGGAGGATGGTCTGGTAGTCGGGGTCGGCGGTCGAGGCGAAGACCGGCTTGATTTCGGTTGCCTCCTTTGGCGACTTTGGCGTGCGACAGATGCCGTAGCCCCCGGCTTCCTTCGCTAACGGGGCGAGGAGAAGGAGCGACTTGTCGGGGCGGCTGAGGTTGTAGAGGATGTGGCGCGAGAAGCGCAAGCGGGGATCGCCATAGCGGATGGCCCAGGGGGGCATGCCCATGTTGTCCGAGGGCGAGGACGGCAACGCGAGCCTGCCGCGGTGGCACGAGCCGCACCGCCGCTTCTGGGCGGCCATGGCGGCTCGCATCGAGGGCCAGCGGGTGTCGGAGTGGTCGAGGCGGTTCTGGGCATAGCCGCCGAGCATGCCTGTGCCCAATGCGGCATAGGTCCCGGGATAGGGGGCGCCGGTCTCGATCCACATCATGATGGTCTTCTTCTCGACCTCGGAGACCTTCACGTCGTAGTGTGAGCCGTCAATCTTCTTCATCAGTGGGCTAGCGGAGGTGCCGAGCGCCCGGGGCGGGTAGTTGCTCCTCGGGCGGTTGCGGCCGTCGGCGAACTGCCCCAGGACCGTGAGCATGTAGTAACTGTGGGAGTAGAGCGGCCCGCGGTCGCCGGTGAGGATGACCCCGCCCTCGCGCTTCTCGGGGCTGTGGCAACGGACGCAGTGGCGGTCGAGGATGGGCTGGATGTCGCGCGGGAAGTCGAGGACGTCGGGCACACCCTCGACGGGCTGGACCTTGCTCGGTGGGCGGTTGAGCGCCATGAGCGGGCGGTTGTTTGGCGGGGTCTTGGTCCGCGACTCGTGGCACCCCGCGCAACCCACCACCTCGCCCGGCTGCACCGTCACGAAACTCTGCATCCGTTTGACCGACATGTCGTTCTCGTCGAGGGCAACGAAGAAGATGCTCCGCAGGGCCGGGACCTCGAAGTATGCCGAGCCGTCGGGCTCGACCGGGACGGTGCCCAGCACGCGCTCAAGGGTGAAAGTGCCGCCGTAGCTCATCGGCTCCATCCCACCGGTGAAGTTTATCGGCTTCGGGAGGGTCTCGAGAACCAGGAGCTTCTTTATCTCCCCTTCTTTCACGCCGACCATGTTGCGGCCGAAGTAGGCGTCCACGAGGATCATTTGCCCGGTTGGCTCCTCGAGGTGGACTCTGCGCGGCACCACCCTCTCGCGTGGCCTCGGGGCCAGGGGCCTCGGCTCGTGGACCTGGAGCCCCGCCCGACGCTCGGCCTCCGGGAGTTGGAAAACCGGGATGCTCCGTCCCTTCTCGTCAACCAGAAGTATCTGATTTCCGCGCGCGACAAGGAAGAGGTCTTCGGCAAGTGGGTATGGATCGCGGAACGTACCCCTGCGGGCGATCGGCCTGGCCATTGGCGTGGCGTCGGGGCCGCCAGCCGGGTCAATCAACGTGACCACCCCATCGTGTTCGCGCCGGCCGTGGCCGGGGGAGAAGATCGAGACGACCTTCTTGGTCCCCGGGATCGGCTTGGCGTCTATCATCACAATCCCCGGATGGAGGTTGCCGAAATAGACCATCTGGTCCGTGCCATCGGGATTCACCACCCACAAGTGATGGTAATGGACCTGGCTCCTGTCCACGTATTCCCAGCGGGTGTAGAGGATTCGCCCGTCGGGAAGGGGCCAGGGGGTGTTATCGTGTTCGTTGTTGCTGGAGAGCATGCGGAGGTTTCGCCCGTGGCGGTCACACTTGTAGAGCACCGCCACGTGGGTAACCCAACAATTGACCCATCGCTTGCAGCGGCTGGAGCAGAAGACGATGGAGTCGTCGGGCAGATACGTCGGCTCGATGTCGTCCCACGGCCCGTCGGTTATCTGGCGCAGGCCGGTGCCATCGGCGTTGATCTCGTAGAGGTGATAGTACGGCGAGCCGCCCTTGCGATAGGAGAAGAGGATGGTCTTGCCGTCGTAGTGGACCTGTGGGTCGCGCACTCCGCCGCGCGGGTCGTCGAGCAGGACGGTCACCTTCCCGGTGCGGAGGTTCAGCCGGCAGAGCTTGCCGCTGTTGCCGTAGGTCAGGCGTTTGGTGTCGGGGGCGTAGTAGCCAAAGTTCGCATACCAGTGGCCATCGCGCCCGGGCTGCCGGACGGCGAAAACTATCTCCTCGTGGCCGCGCAGCGGGCCGCCCAGGGCTCTCTCGAGGAGGTCCTCGGCGACGGGTGGCTTTAGCGTGGGGGGCTTCGGGTCGGCGGTGAGCCGCACGTAGTCGTAGATGATCCAACTCCCCCCCTCGAGGCGAATCGCCAGTGTGTTCCACCCCGTGTGGAGCGCGCCCTCAGGAATGGCAACCACGATGGCCCGTGGCCGGACCCACAGCGAGGTGTCCCGGGCGGCCTGCCCGGTGCCGCGCGGGGCCTTTCGGGTGGCGAAGGTCGCCCCATTGACGCTGAAGGTGATGACCGACGGCTCGTTGGGATGGGCATCGGCCAAGCCGACGACCAGAAACATCTTCCCGCGCGGCGGCTCCACGAGGAGAAACCTGATGGTGAAGGTGTGTGGGCGCCCGCCAGCCCAGCGGTCGTTATTGCTCGGGTGCATGTAAGGCCAATCCGCCGGCTTGCTCTTGCCGACTTTATAGACGACTGGTCCGGGAAAGGCTTTCAGGTAGTGTTGCCAGCCGGCCTTCGCCAGGCCGAACTCGGCCGCCAGGCCGTCGGGCGTCCCGATGGTGAAAACCGCCACCTGTTTCCCCTCCCCCGCCCCGCACCACAGGCCGAATGCCAGCGCCCACAGAGCCACGAGCACTCGGCGTCTCACTTCCAACTCCTCTCGCTGGGGTTCGTCGGCCCGGCTAGCGTGTGTTTGTCCCGCGTCTTCCCCGGCGCTATTATACCAAAAGGGAGAGAGAAGGATGAAGCGACCGCCATGTCCGCTCTTCCTGACGGAAGATAACCTCGCCCTCGCCACGGACCTCTACGAACTGACCATGGCGGCCGGCTACTTCCAGGCTGGGCGAAACGAGCGCTCGTCCTTCGAACTCTTCGTCCGCAACCTCCCACCCAACCGCGGCTATCTGGTGGTCGCCGGCCTCGAACAGGTCGTCCACTACCTTCAGAGCCTCCGCTTCAGCGAAGAAGCCATCGCATATCTTCGCTCGCTGGCGGTCTTTCGCCACGTCGGCGACGCCTTCTTCGACTACTTGCGCTCGTTCCGCTTCAGCGGAGACCTGGAGGCCGTGCCCGAAGGCACGGTGGCCTTCCCCTGCGAGCCGCTCCTGACGGTCACCGCCCCGCTCATCGAGGCTCAGGTGGTCGAGACCTATCTCTTGACGACGATCAACTACCAGACCCTCGTGGCTACGAAAGCCGCGCGGGTGGTCGAGGCGGCGAGGGGCCGGCCGGTGGTGGACTTCGGCTCGCGCCGCGCCCACGGCCCCCAGGCCGGCCTTCTCGCCGCCAGGGCGTCATACATTGGGGGCTGCATCGGCACCTCGAACGTCCTCGCCGGAGCCCACCTCGGCATCCCGGTCTTCGGCACCCAGGCCCACTCGTGGGTGATGTCCTTCCCCACCGAGCGCGAGGCATTCGAGACCTATCGGCGGGTCTTCCCCGACCACGCCATCTTCCTGCTCGACACCTACGAGACGCTGGGCGCCGCCCGCACGGTGGCCGCGCTGGGGCCGGGGACCTCGGCGGTGAGGCTCGACAGCGGCGACCTCGTGGCCTTGAGCCGACAGGTCAGGCGCATACTCGACCGGGCGGGCCTTCGCTCCGTGAAAATCCTCGCCAGCGGCGATCTGAACGAATACCTCATTGCCGACATCCTGCGCCGAGGCGCGAAGATTGATAGTTTCGGCGTGGGAACCGAACTCGTCACCTCGCGCGACGCACCCGCACTCGGCGGCGTCTATAAACTCGTCCAGCAACATCTACCCCAGGGACCCGTCCCACGAATGAAACAAAGCACTGACAAACACACCTACCCCGGCCGCAAGCAGGTCTTCCGCCAGTTGGATGCCCGCGGGCGGTACCGCCGCGATGTCATCGCTCTGGCGAGGGAGCGCCTCCAGGGCGAACCACTCCTCGTGCCGGTGATGCGCGGTGGCAAACTCATCGCCGACCTGCCCTCGCTCGAGGAGACCCGGCACAGGGCAGCCGACGGCCTGGCCAAACTCCCGCCCCGCTATCGCCGCCTTCAGGACCCGCCCAGATACCCGGTCCGCTGGAGCCGCAGGCTCGAGGCCCTCAGGAAACAAGCGCTGCGGCGACTCGCCGAGAGCCGAGGAGGTCAATGATGGCAACGAGAATCCGAAGGAGGACCCTAGCCTTTTTCGATGTGGACACCCAGCGCGACTTCATGAACCCGCGCGGGGCGCTCTACGTGCCTGGCGCCAGGATGATCGCCGCGAAAATCCGCAGCCTCGTCGCCCACGCACGAGTCGTCGCCATCAGGCTATTCGGCTCGGTGGACGCCCACGTCGAGGGCGACCCGGAGATGAAGGTCTTCCCGCGCCATTGCATCGTCGGAACCCCGGGCCAGGAGAAAATCAGGGGGACCCTCCTCGAAGACCACATATTCGTCGGCCCGAAGCCCAGGCTCTCTCCCTCCAGGATTCGCGATGTCCTCGACCACCAGCAAGTGATCTTCGAGAAACAATCCTACGACGCATTCGACAACCCAAACACCGCCCGCGTGTTGAAAGCGGCCGGCGCGCGGCGCTACGTGGTCTTCGGCGTCGCAACCGACTACTGCGTCCGCGCTGCCGTCCTGGGCCTCTTGCGCAGGGGCTATGACGTGACGGTGGTTGAAGATGCCATCCGCGGCGTCGCCCCGGACACGACGGAGAAAGCCCTGGAGGAGATGCGCGCGGCCGGAGCCAAATTCAAGCCCCTGGACAAGATTCTCTGAGCGACCGGTGGCAGTATTCCTGGGAGCACACGATGCCCGAAGTCAGCCGAATCGAGATACTCGACCGTTCGCTCTCCTCGCGCGAGGACCGCTTCCTGAGGCTCGAGACCCTGCGCGTCAGGAACCACTACGCCGATGGCTCGACCTCGCGCGAGTACCTCTGCGACCTGGTGCTCGCCCCGGGTGTGGATGCCGTGGCGGTCATACTCTTCTATCGGGAAGAGGGGAAGGTGTATGTCGGCGTGGCCGAATGCATCCGACCGCCAGTCTTCCTGCGCCGTGAGTTGCCGCTGGTGAAGCCGGACGGCCGCGAATACCTCACCGTCACCGAGGTAGTGGCCGGCCGCTTCGAGGAAGGCGACGTGGGCGAGGAAGGCATAGATCGCCGGGCGGCCCTCGAGGCCCACGAGGAGGCAGGCTTCGCCGTCAGGCCCGGGGATGCCATTCGCCTCGGCGGCGGCCTCTTCTCCTCACCTGGACAGACCCCCGAGAAGGTCTTCTTCCGCGCGTTCGAGGTTGACCCCCGCCAGCGAGGCCATGCCGCCGGCGATGGCTCTCCGATGGAAGCGTGCCACACCCTGCGCTTCATCGAACTGCGCGAGGCGATACGCCTGTGCACCAGCGGCGAGATCGAGGACCCGAAGGCCGAGATAGGCTTCCGCCGCCTGGCCGACCACCTGGGGTATGAGTAGCACAGGCTGGAAAGCCTGAGACTATGCAGGAAGCCCGTGGTTGGCCTCGAGGTAGATCAGGGCGCGTGGGCTTTGGCACGCTTTTGTGCACCGTGGATTCCAAATGCAGGCGAGAAGGAAAAGAACGCTTCGCCGAGAGGGCGCAAGGCTTCGCCCTGCGGCGCTTCGGGACAACTAGCCGGAGTCGGCTGCCAGCCAATGCATTCTTTTCCTTCTCGCCTGGCAACTGATTGCGGCGCAAAAAGCGTGCCAAAG
>CAYYCI010000180.1:0-7808 GCA_964470215.1 uncultured Planctomycetota bacterium | reverse complement strand
GTGCTCAACGCGGGGCGAGACGCCCCGCCTACAACCAACAGACACCGCAACGCCACATCAACTGCGGGCGCGCCGTCTCGGCCCGCGAAAACCCGCCCTACCAGAGGCGTTGTCAACTCCACACCCACCACGGGGCCGACGCCAGGCTTCCATAGACCACCAGATCGAAGCAGCAGTGGGCGAGCAGCGGCGGCACCACGCTCCTCGTCAGCGCCCTCATGCCGCCGAAGACCACCCCACCCAGGAACGTGCAGCCCCCGAGAAGAACGAGGTTAGTCGCATGCCCGGGCGGTGGCGCGACGAACAGGCAAGTCTTGTATGCCGTGTGGGCAGCGGCTGCAAGCCCAACTGAGAGGGCGTGGCCGAGACCCGAGAGCCGCCCTTGCAAGTAGCCGCGGTAGAAGAACTCCTCGAGCGCCCCGATCCCGACCGCCACGACGGCGAACCGCCCTAGTCGCGGCGGCAAGAGCGGCTGCCCGAGCCAATTCCGGTAGAGCACAGCGAGCACGAGGCCGAGCAGCACGGCCAAGAGGCTTGTCGGCAAGACCAATCGCCCGCGGCGGAAGCCGACCACGGCGCCGGGCGACGGCGCCGTGAAGATGAAATGAACCACCGCCACTGCCGCGACGAAAAGCCCTGCCGCGCCAAGCGCCGGCCAGCGGCCCCGCAAGGCCGCGAAGCAACACATGCCCAGCGAGAAGGCTACAGCCTCCGCATGTGCCCGACCCGCCGCCAGGCGACTAACAGCGTTTGCAGGTTCCTCGTTGGGATTGATCTTCTCGTCCCCCGGCGCCAGTTTCGAGCGCGTCCCGACGCCTCGCGAGTGAACCGCCGCGCGGCTGGGCTTGCGACCCTGTCCACCCGGCCGGGACGCTCGTGACGAAAGGCTATCAGACGGTGTGCTACAGAGCAATCGCGAGTTCATGGCCACTGGGGCGCGCGTATCGGCTCGGCCGGCAATTCCCGCGCGCGGCTTGATCGGCTCAGGAAGGCCGGGTATGGTTTCGGGCGATTCTTTGGAGGAGACCACATGGCAGAGGGCGATCGCCCGGACGGGCCTCCGCTGGTGGGTCTGCGGCTGGGGCTGATGTTCTTCCTTCAGTGGGCGACCTGGGGGGTGTGGGTGCCGGTGTTGGGTCGCATCCTCAAGGCGCCCGTGGCAGAGGGCGGCCTGGGCTTCAGCGAACTCCAGATCGGCCTGTTGATGGGCCTGCCGGCCACGCTCGGGGCATTGGCCGCGCCATTCCTTGCCGGCCAACTCGCCGACCGATGGCTCGCGACCGAGAAAGCACTCGGCCTGATGGAACTCCTCACCGCCTCCATCCTGTGGATCCTGGCGGCCCAGAAGGGCTTCTGGACGTGGATGGCGTTGATGATCCTGGGGAGCCTGGTGCGCACTCCGACGGTGGCTCTGGCCAATGCGCTGGCTTTCGCCCACCTGGCGGACCCGCGCTCGCGCTACCCGCGCCTGCGCGCCTGGGGCACTATCGGCTGGATCGCGGCCGGCTGGGGCTTCGCAATGGTCTGGCTCCAGACCGACCTCCACTTCCAGTGGTTGCCGCCGTTCCTCAGGGGCACCGAGGTTTCCGAGGTGACTCGTCGGCTGCTCGATTCGATTCGCGCGGGTTCGCTGCTCTCGATTGTCTTTGGGCTTTATTGCTTCACCCTCCCCCACACACCACCAAAGCGCGAGGGGGTGGACCCGCTGGCTTTCCGCAAGGCGTTCAAGTTGTTTCGCCGGCGCTCGTTCGCGGTGCTCATGGCCGTTTGGCTGATCGTGGCGAGTGTCCACAGCGTGTATTTCATCCAGACCTCGAAGTTCCTGCCCACTCTGGGGGTGCGCGATGCCGATATCTTGCCGGCGATGAGCATTGGGCAGTTTGCCGAGATACTGGTGATGGTGGCGCTGGGTTTTTTCCTCAAGCGGCTGGGCTTCCGCGCGGTGTTGACCATCGGAGCGTTTGCCTACGTGGCGCGGTTCGCGATCTTCGGCACCACCAGCCTCCCCGTCGGGGTGATCGTGGGGAGCCAGGCGCTCCACGGGGTGTGTTTCGCTTGCTTCTACGCGGCCGCGTTCATCTACGTTGACCGCCTGGCGGACGAGGACATCCGTGCATCGGCCCAGACGCTCGTGGGCATCATGGTGGGAATCGGTCCGGTGCTCGGGGGGCTGCTCAGCGAGCGGCTGGCCGCGCTGACCACCCCGCCCGGGGGGCAGATCAACTACTCGCAGTTCTGGTACGGGGCTGCGGCGATTGCGGTCGTGGCCACTGTGGCTATCGGGCTTCTCTTCCGCGACGAGACGAGCCGGTAGGCTCACCGACGCCGCAGCAATCGCAGGAACAAGCCGGCCAGAACGAATGCCCCGCCGGTGAGGGCCCATTGCCACCAGGGTGCGGCTCCTGTGGCGAGGCGGTCGAGCGCCCAGAAGGGGGAGAGTGCCTTCAGCCAGGGGAGGTTGGCGCCGAGGTTGTCCTCGGCCACGAAGGCGACCAGCGGCGCGCCCGCGCCGAGGCCCGACACCACCGCCCAGTAGGGGGCGCCGGGAACCCGAGGCAGCGAACCGACGAGAAATGCGGCAGCAACGAGGTAGCACTGGCTGGCGGCGACGGCGGAGAGGTCGCAATCGCTCATCCAGGCCGCGGCGACGACCGCCGGCGCCGCGAGGGCCAGGAGCGCGACCGCCCACCACAACCCCAGGCTCTCGCCACCTTTCCTGAGGGCGAGCGGGCACGCGAGGAGCAAGAGGAAAAGTTCGGTGCCGGCGAGCAGGCGATAGGCGTTGGGGACAGCGAACGGGGTGGCGACTTCGGTTCGCGAGCCTAGCCCGATGGTCAGGACGAGGGCCGCGGCTACGAAGACGAGCCACGCCACGAGCAGCCCTACTTGCAGGTTGGAGACGGGGTCGCGGGGGCTTCCCGAGCGCTTTGTGAGAGGGCGTCCGCTATTCTTCACACCTCTTGCTCCGCGAGGGCGTAGTCGGGCAATTGGCCAGGGCGCGTGGTCAGGAGTGTAGCGAGGCGGTGAAGAAGGTGCAAGGGACGGTCAGGCGCGTTGCCTCGAGAGCGGCCGGCGACGCATGTAGGCCGGCACCTCGAGGTTCACTCCGTCGTAGAAGGTCAGTTCGTCATGGCCGCCGGCGATGTTGAGGTCCTCCAGCCCGCGGGGGCTGATCTCCTGGGGTCGGATTCCGGTCACCAGGAGGGTGGCTCGCACGCCGGTCTCGTCGGGCAGTGTGGTCAGGCCGACCTGGATGGGGACTCGTCCGACGAGTTGGGTGACGAGGTCGGCGGCGCCGTGGACCTCGTTGAGGCTGACGTCGCTTCCGCCGAAGAGGTGGAGGAGTGCGGCGGATGCCCTCTGGCAGGTTTCCTGAGAGAGGAAGGAGTTTGCGCAGGCGTCGCGGATGGCTTTCTCGACCCGCCGCTCGCCCTCGCCGTGGCCCACCCCGAGGGCGGCTCGGCCGGCATCGGCGAGCGAGGCGCGCAACTCGGCGGGCCGTAGCCCCACGCATGAGGGACAGGTGAGGGCGACGGCCAACTGCCCGACCGCTTCGGCAACCTTGCCCTTGAGTTCCTCGAGGCCCTCGGCCACGGGCAGGTCGGGGTCGCAGATTTCGGCCACCGGGCGATTGGGGAGGTTCAGGACGATGTCGGCGACGACCTCGAGTTCGCCGTGCGCCTCGGCGGCCATCTGGGCGCGGAGCGCGCCCTCGAAGGGCAAAGGGTCGAGGACCACGGCGAGGGCGGTCGAGCCGGCGGCGCGCAACTCGCTGACGATGGCCGGCGCGACCACCGAGGCGGTCTGGCCGCCAGCAGCCACGAAAAGGAAGGCCAGGCCGGCCGCCTCGGTGGCGAGACGCTCTCCCGCGCCCTGGCCGGCGAGGCGCATCGCCTCGGGGTCCATCTCGTCGGTGCGCTCGCCCTCGCCGCCCAGCCAGAGGGTCTGGTCTTCGGGGAACGTGGCCAGCGCGGGGGGCTCGAAGAGGACGAAGCGCCTGGTGGCACCCGGGACATTGCACCGGGCGGCGAGGTCGCATCCGATCTCGCCCAGGCCGACGATGAGGACCTCGGTTGTCGCCTCTCGAGCCTCGCTCACGCTACTCTCCTCGACAGAGCCGGCCCCCTCCGGGCCTCACAGCCAGCCGGCGACCTTTCGCAAGACGCTGCGGAACCATCGTTCGTCGTCGAAGCGGCGGTCGAGTTTTCGTTCGTGGTGCCAGACGCCGCGCCAGAGGGTGCCGACCAGGACGGCGTGGGTGGGGTCGGGGTTGAACTGGCTCATGGTGGTTTCGATTTCGGGCGCCGCGATGCGGACGGGTCGGCGAAGGACCCGGCGGGCCGCCTCGAGGCCCCCCGGCAGGCGGCAGAAGCCGCCTGCGAGCACGACCCTGGCCGAGGCTGCGGCGGGATGGCCGCTGCGGTCGAGTTCGGTGGCGACGATCTCGAAGATTTCCTCGACGCGCGCGCGGGCGATCAGGGCGAGGCGTGCCAGCGGCACCTCGCTCCCCCCGCTCTGACCGCGGTGGGCTCTTCCCGCGTGGGCTTCGGCGATTCCGTAACGGCGCTTGAGGTCTTCGGCTTCGTCCACGGAAATGTTCAGGCCGATGGCCAGGTCGTTGGTTATGTGTTGAGAGCCGATCGGGACGACGCGACAGAATCGCGGCGCTCCGGCCGCGAAGAGGACGATGCTCGTGGTGGTGGCGCCGACGTCCACGAACGCACCGCCGAGTTGCTTCTCCTCCTCGGAGAGGACTACGTTCGCGGCGGCGACGGGGCCGAAGACGCAATGGTCGAGCCTGTAGCCGGCCCTGCGAACGACCTGAGCGAGGTTGTTCTGGGCGCTCAGCGAGTCGGTGATGACGAGGACTTCGGCCTCGAGCCTCGCGCCGGCGAGGCCAACCGGGTTTCGCACCCCGCGGGTGTCGTCCACTGTGAAGCCCTGGTCGTAAACCTCGAGGAGCGCGCGTCCCGTGGGCAGGGACACCTTGCGTGCAGCGGCGAGGGCCCGACGGGCGTCGTTGCCGCGGACTATCTTGTCCTCGCGCGCGATGCCGATGCAGCCGCGGCTGTTGAAACCCCGCGCGAAGGGGGTGGCGACGGAGACGAAGACGCTGTAGACCTTCACCTGCGCTCTTCTGGCGGCCATCTCGATGGCGGCTCGGACGCTCTCGGTCGCAGCCGTTGCGTCGAGGACGAGCCCTTTGCTCACTCCGTCGGTGGCCACGCGGCCATACCCCTCGAGGACGAGGGAGCCGTCGAGTCGCCAACAGGCCACTCCGCAGCGGGTGGTCGAGGTGCCGACGTCGAGCGCGACGAGGTACTCTTCGTTGCGTCGTCTCATGGTCGTCTCCGACAGATGTTCACCGCTGAACGAGGGTCTGGGTGTCGGGGAAGCGCAGGTCGAGATGCGTCCCTTCGCTGAGTTGGACGGGGTGTGTGAGCCACTGGCGGAGCCTGGCGAGTTTCCAGGCCACGGGCGGCTCGCCGAATTTCGGGGTTCCCGGGGGTCTTCCCCAGGCCACTCTGACCCTCCGTCGGGTCATCAGCATCACCTCGCTCTGGAGCGGCGCGATCTTGCCGTCCAGATTGCTCACGTCCACGAATTGCACCTCGCGGAAGACCGCGGGCTCGGCGGCCAGCGCGTTGAGAACTCCGACCGCAGCGGCCACGTGTGGCTCTCTCCAGGTTGCGCCCGGAGCCGGGGGCCTGCCCTCGGCCCCGAAGACAATCGGCAGCGGGCGGCGGCGATGTGGCCACAGGCTGAACTCCAGCGGCAGATGCACCGCCGCGTTGTCCACCGCGCGATAGGTGTTCCCCACGCGGACGAACGCCAGGGGTTGGCGCAAGACGAGTTCGACCGAGATTCGATTCGGGAAGCGCTTGCGCACGGCGCGGACGGCGCGCACCCAGGGAGATGCCAGGTAAGCGTTGGCCACATCGCGGGTGAGCGCGGGGTCGAAAATGCTGTAACTTCCGCGTGGGAAGGTGATCGCCTCGAGGTCCCTGGCGCACCAGGGAGGCGCGCTGGCCTTGAACCTGGCGGGATAGACGCGGAATGTTGGCAGCGAGCCGGCGAAACGCCCGGCCAGCCACACCCCCGCGACCATTGCGACGAAGATGGCGAGGAGGAGCGCGCCATTGATGCCCAGGCGCGCGGCGCCGCTGCGCATCCGCCCGCCAAGCCACGCCAGGCTCACCAGGAAGCCGTTCCACAGACCAGAATGGACCTTCTTGTTCTTTCTTGCCATGGCGTTCTCAGCGCGCGGCAACCGCGCCGCGGCTCGCCGCCTCCAGGGCCATCCGGATGGCCAGCTCACACAGTTCAGGGAAACCGATCCCGACAGCCTGTGCCGCCTCGGGCAACAGGCTCGTGCCGGTCATTCCAGGAATGGTGTTGACCTCGAGGACGTAAGGCTCGCCCTCGGTGGAGAGGCGCAGGTCCACCCGCGTGCACCCCCGACATCCGAGAGACTGGTGCGCGGCCAGGGCCACCTGCTCGACTCGCTGGGCGACGCCTGGTGGGAGGTCGGGGTTGACGACGTGTTTGGCCGCGCCCTTGCGGTACTTCGTGTCGTAGGTGAAAACGTTTCCCTCGAAGACGAGTTCGATTATCGGGAGGGGGTGGTCGTGGAGGATGCCGACGGTCAGTTCGCGACCTGGGATGAATTTCTCGAGGAGTGCCCGGTCGTCGAACTCCAATGCCCTTCCGAGAGCGGCGGGGAGGTCTCGCGGCTTGCGCACGAGGGTCACCCCCACGCTCGAGCCCTGCGAGGCCGGCTTCACGATCAGAGGGAAGCCGATGCGGGCGGCGGCTGCCAGTTTGCGCCCCTCGTCCCACTGGGCCCCGATTTCTACGTAGGGCGGGGTCGGGACGCCCGCCTCGGCGAAACACCGCTTCGAGGCCACCTTGTCCATCGCCAGGCGGCTGGCACGCGGGCCGGAGCCGGTGTAGGGCACGCCCTGGACCTCCAGGACGGACTGAATGCCACCGTCCTCGCCAAAGGTGCCGTGGAGGGCGATGAAGGCCACATCCATCCGCTCCGGGGTCAACTCGCCGATCGGGACCTCGAGGATGTCGAGCATCTCGACCGGGTAGCCGATGCTGGCGAGAGCCTCCCCGACGGACTTTCCAGTGGCAAGGGAGACCTGGCGCTCGGCCGAGACGCCACCGTAGAGAACACCCACGCGCGGCTTGCTATGCTGTTCCACCTTCGGGGGCTCCTTCGTTCCAGATTTCGATCTCGAGCTCGAGTTCGATGCCGAATGCGTCGTGGACACGTCGGCGAACCACCTCGATCAGCTCGAGGACATCGCTCGCGGTTGCGCCGTTGCGGTTGATTATGAAGTTGGCGTGCTTGTGTGAGACGACGGCCCCGCCGACGCGCGCTCCCTTCAGCCCGGCCTGGTCAATTAGTTTGCCGGCGCTGTGGTCCTCGGGGTTCTTGAAGACGCAGCCGGCGCTCCTGGCGCCGAGAGGCTGGCTCGCGCGTTTGGCGCGCAGGAACTCGCGCCGCCGTTCGCTCAGGCGGCGGGGGTCGTCGGGCTCGAGGGCGAAGGTCGCCTCGACGATCAGTGGGAAGCCATCGCGGACCGCCGAGCCGCGATAGCGTAGGCCGAGCGACCGGCGATCGAGCCAGCGTCGCTCGCCGGAACGTTCGAGGACTTCGGCGCCGACCAGTCGGCTGGCTATCTCGCCGCCGCGCCCGCCGGCGTTCATGGCCACCGCGCCGCCGACCGAGGCTGGGATTCCAGCGAGGTGTTCGAGGCCGCCGAGGCCCCAGGCGCCCGCGGCGGCCAGGAGCCTGG
>CAYYCI010000179.1:0-7819 GCA_964470215.1 uncultured Planctomycetota bacterium | reverse complement strand
GAGTTCGTTCGACATGGCCTCGTACTTCTCGAAGACGGGGACCAGGAGATTCGCGGTGTCCTCGACCTGGGTGTCGGGGAGTTTGAGCCAGTTGCGGTAGCCGCGGAGCCACGCCCTGGCCTGGTCGAGGTAGCCGAGGCGGCGGTAGGCCTTGAACTGGGAGGGGGTCATGGCCGACTGGTAGATTTCCACCAGGCGCGTGCTCTGGAGGGAGTTGAGTTGGCGGGAGAGTTCCGCGGCGCGGGCGTTGGCGGCGGCAGCGGCCTGTCGGGCGGCCTCGAGCTCCTTCTGGAGCTTCTCGCGCTCTTTCTCCAGGTCGCGCCGCTTTTCGCAAATCTGGCGGATTTGCTCGTCGGAAAGGCCGAGGTCGCGCATCTGGGCGATGGTTAGTTCCTTGTTGCGCTGTTGCCCTTGCCAGTAGTATGGGCGTTGGCCGTACCAACGCCTGCCCTGCTGCGGAAGGGCGATTGACGCCAGGGTGAGGAGAACCGCCGCAACAGTGCCCTTGTTCGTCATGGCCCGACCTCCTTGAGCCATCGGGTGGGGTGTTATTCTGGCACTGGGCCGCCTTTGCTGTCAAGGGGTTTTGCGCGCTTTGCCGAGGGGGCCGCTGCGGTGGGGAGCAGGTAGGTCGCGGGGCAAGGACGCCCTGCCCACAGAGGGTTTTCCCTGCCTCTGTCCCTCGCGCGCTGACCTCCTGACTCCGTTCATAGCCTCAGACCCGCCAGTCCGCTCCTTATTCCAGGACAGCGGGAGAAGGACACTACGAGTGTGGCCCCTGATTATGGGGTTCTCGATAACCCCATCGGCGGCGGGTGGGGAGGACTCGACCGCCTGAAGGCGGAACTACGAACAAGTGGCGTCCACATCCGCGGATGGGGCAGGCACGGGGGCCTGCGCCTACTGCCCCCTCGAGCCGCTATCCCCATAATCAGGGGCCACACTCGGACACTACCCACAATTGAGGGTGGCGCCCCCAGCGGTTTATTGACTTCACCTGGCGGGTGCCGTATATTGGGTTCGTGGGGCGGTGCGGGGGAGTGTTCGCTCATCGGCGTTTCAGGCATCCTGTTGTGATTCGGGCGTTTCTGACCTGGCTGTTCGGCATCGAGAGGGGCGAATTGGCCCAGGGGAGCGGGGTGCGCCTGCGGTTCGCCAGCCCGTGGAGCGGGTGGGTGTGTCTGGTTTTCGCGGTTGCGGCGGCCTGGTTCATCATCTGGCTCTACCGCCGCGAGAAGGGGACGGCCACGGCGCGCGAGAAGTTGGCTCTCGCGGCCCTGCGGCTGGCGCTGGTCGCACTTGCCGTGCTGGTGGTCTTCAAGCCGATTCTGGCGGTGGAGAAGTCGCAGTTGCGCGAGGCCTACGTGGTCGTGCTCCTGGACGATTCGCTCTCGATGCGCATCCGCGAGCGCTACGCCGACCCGAAGGTCCGCCTCGCCCTGGCGAAGGTCACGGGAGTGGCGAGCCAGAACGCGACATCGCTCTCGCCCGAACAGGAAGCGCGACTCCAGGCCATGACCAGGGCGGAGATGGTCAACCGCGTGCTTGCCAATCCCTCGATAGACCTGCTCAAGAGACTCGGCGAGCGCTGCAAACTGCGAGTGGCGACCTTCGCGGAGACCGTCCGCGGGGTTGACCCGAAACTCTGGCGACGCAACCACAGTGCCGAGACACCGCCGCTGGTCAAGCCCCAGGGCAAGAGGACCCTGCTGGGCGCGGCCCTTCGCCAGGTGGCCGACAGCCTCCGCGGCCACCGCATCGCGGCGGTGGTGGTGCTGACCGATGGCCGCGCCCACGACGCCGACCCCGACGCGGTGGAGTCGGCGCGGCGACTGGGCGCCATCCACGGAGAGCCGTTTCCCGTCTTCACGATTGGCGTGGGAGCGATCCGCGAGGCCACGGACCTCGAGGTCTTGCGAATCCTGGCCCCCAGCGCCGCGCGGAAGGACGACGAGGTGGTCTTCAACGCCGTGGTGCGCAGTCGCGGGTTCGAGGGGGAGGTGGAAGTCCTTCTCCAACAGGATGGGAAACTGGCGGCCAGCCGCACCGTCCGCCTCGAGGATAGCACCGAGCCACAGGTCGTCCGCCTCCCCTACACGCCCCGGAAGGCAGGGACTTTCCGCTTCAGCATCGTCCTGCCCCCACAGCCCGACGAGGCGAGCACCGAGAACAACGCTGCTCAACACATCCTGACGGTCAAGGACGCGCGGACGCGGGTGTTGCTGGTGGCCGGGCGCCCGAGCTATTTCTATCGCTTCCTGAGGAATACCTTGCTGGTTGACTCCTCGGTGGAACTCAGTTGTTGGCTCCAGTCGGCCGACCCCGATTTCATCCAGGATGGCAACCGCCGCATCACCCATTACCCCGAGGACCGCAAGGAGTTGTTCGACTACGACGTCGTGATTTTCCACGATGTGGATGCTTCGGAACTGCGCGAGGCGCAACTCGCGGACCTTCGGGCATTCGTGGGGCAATTCGGGGGTGGTTTCATCATGGTGGCCGGCCCGTGGTTCCCACCTCAGGAGTGGAAAGGCACACCGGTGGAAGAACTCCTCCCGGTGGTCCTGCGGCCTGGGGGAGGGTTCGACGACCTGGCCTCGCGGATGTTCAAGGAGCCTTTCGTGCCCCGCCTGACCGAGGCCGGGCGTCGCCACGGCATTGCGCTGCTGGCCGACACCGTGCAAGAGAGCCTCGATGCGTGGGAAAGGTTGCCGGGCTGCTATTGGTACCTGCCGATTGCGCGGGCGAAGCCCGGAGCGGTCGTTCTCGCCGAACACCCCTACGACCGCGACGAGCGCGGCCCGATGCCCTTGATCGTGGTTGCACGCTACGACCCGGGGCGCGTGATGTTCTGTGGCCTCGACGGCACCTGGCGTTGGCGCTTTTGGGTTGGCGACCGCCACTTCAATCGCTTCTGGGTCCAGGCGATCAACTATGTCGGCTCCTACCGCATTCTCGGCAGCAGCCGAAGAGTCCAGGTCGCCACCGACAAGCGCACCTACTCCCTTGGGGAGCGGGTGGTCGTCCAGGTTCAGTGCCTTGACGAGGGATACCAGCCCTCGAACGCCGAGAGCCTGGAGGCGAGGGTCGAGTCCCGCGGCGGGCGGCCCGAGACCATCGCGCTCCTTCCCAGCCGACAGGGGCGCGGCATCTTCGAGGGCTCCTTCGCACCGAAACGGCCCGGAAACTACACCCTGACCGTGGCCTCGGGGACCGAACAGGACTCGGTGGCCATAACGGTCAGGCTGCCCGAGAACGAGTTTCAAAACCCAACGATGGACGCGCAGACCCTCGATCGCATAGCCTCGGTGACCCACGGCTCGTTCATGCGCCTCCACGTCGTTGACCGCCTCCTCGGGAGGGTCGAGGCCGCCGGGCAGGAGATCACGACCGAAATCCAGGAGCCTATTTTCGATTCCCCCCTGACTGTGATACTATTCATGGGGTTGGCTTGCGCGGAGTGGTGGTTCAGAAAGCGAAGGATGCTCTCGTGAGAGCCCTGGCGATCGTGCTCGCGACGGCCGCTCTTGGCCTCGGGGGGACCGTGGCCCCCGTGGCCGAGATGGCCTTCGACGAAGAGGTCGGCCAGGCCGTCGTCAAAGGCCTCCGCTACCTCGCACGCACCCAGAACCGCGACGGCTCGTGGTCCGGCCCGAGCGGCTACAGTCGCAACGTGGGCATCAGCGCTCTGGCCTGCATGGCCTTCATGGCCGGTGGCAGCCAGCCGGGACGCGGCGAGTTCGGGGAGAACATCGAGCGGGGCCTGGACTTCGTCCTGCGAAACGTCCAGCCCAACGGCTACATCGCCGCCGGTCCGAACTCGCGGATGTACGAGCACGGCTTCGCCACGCTCTTCCTTGCCCAGGCATACGGGATGAGCCTGCGCCCGGAGGTGGGACGTAAACTCAGGGCGGCCGTCGCGCTCATCCAGCGGGCGCAGAAACGCTTCGACGGCGGCTGGCGTTACGACCCCAGCCCTCTGGCCGAGAGCGACATCTCGGTTACCGTCTGCCAGATACTCGCCCTCCGCGCCGCGCGCAACTGCGGCATCAAGGTCCCGAAAGAGTGCGTTGACAGGGCGATCGCCTATGTCAAGCGCAGCTGCCTGGCCGACGGCTCGTTCTGCTACATGCTCCGCAGCCGCACCCGTGGCTCCTATGCCCTCCTGGCCGCGGGGCTGAGTTCGCTCTACGGCGCCGGCGAGTTCGACTGCCCGGAACTCAAGCGCGCGCTCGTTCGCTTCGAGCAGGAAACGCCCCGCAATGTCCCCCGTCGCGGCCCCGTCGGCCACTACTACTTCTACGCCCACTACTACGCCGCGCAGGCCGCATACCACGCCGGCGGCCGCTACTGGGCGCGGTACTACAAGGCCATCTGCCGCGAACTATGTGGCTCCCAGGCGCCCAATGGGAGTTGGAGTTCGACCTTCGGCGAGGCATACGCCACGGCGATGGGATGCCTGATCCTGGCCCTTCCGTATCAGTACCTGCCTATCTACCAGCGCCTGGGCGCCGACGAGCTGCCCAGCGCCAAGACCAAAGAGGCCGAGCGTGGCGACCGGTGAGATAGAACGCAGGCTGGGGCGACTGCGCAGGAGGCTGCGCGAACTGATCGTCCTGAGCGGCCTGAGCCGCCTGGTCGTCGTGGCGACCGCCGCCCTCGCCGTCGCATTCGCGCTCGACCGCGCGGCGAAACTCGAGTCCCCGGGCCGCCTGCTCCTGCTCCTCGGCACGGCGGGGGCCTTCTTCTACGGCCTCTATCGCTTTGTGCTGTTGCCGCTGGCGGTGCGGCTTCGCGCCGAGCAACTCGCCCTGCTCGTCGAACGCCGCCACCCGGAACTCCGCGACCGCCTCATCTCGACCATCCAGTTGTCGCGGCTGGCCGACCCTGCTCCGCTGTCCCGCGCCATGATCGAGCGCCTGGTCGCCGAGACCGACCAGGCGACCCGGCCCCTGGACTTCCAGGACGTGGCCTCCGGGCGCAAGGCCGCCGCGTGGGCAGCCGGGGCCTTCGCCGCCGTCCTCGTGGCCGCCGCCTACACCTATCTGTTCCCCACCAACGCCGCCATCTTCGCCTACAGGCTCTTCTCACCGTTCAGCGCCGTCCAGTGGCCCCGTAGGACCCAACTGACGCTCCTGGCCTACGACAAGGACGGCCATCAACTGGCCCTCGAGGGGGACCGCATCCTGGTGCCCAAGGGCGAAGACCTCAATGTCGTCGTGCGTGCGGGCAAGTTCTCGGGAACCGTCTGGCGCCCTCCGAGGCGAGTCGTTCTCTACTACCAATACGACAGGGGCGGCTCGGGGCGCCGGAGCGTCGCCATGGCCGAGCAGGCCACCTATCGCACCTGCTTCCCCACCGTGACCGAGGGCTTCACCCTCTACGCCGCCGGCGACGACGCCACCACCGAGCCTTACCACGTCGAGGTGCGCGACAGGCCACGCATCGAGGACATCCGAATCGCCCTCCGCGCCCCGGCCTACACCGCCGAGCCCGAACGCATCCAGGCCGACGGCCGCGGCGCCATCTCCGGCCTCGAGGGCACTACCGCGACCATCGAAGTGCGAACCAGCAAGCCCATCCTCGCAACCCCCGGCAGCGCCAGGCTGCTGGTCAACGACCAGCCCCCCATCCCCATGACCTTCCTCAGCGCCGACCGATACGCCGCCACCAAAGAACGCCTCGAGGCACAGGGGAAACCACCCCCTCGCTACGAACACGACCCATTCCGCCTCCACGGCTCGTTCGTCCTCAAGGAAGGCCAGAAGCAGTACGCAATCGGACTCGTGGACGTTGACGGCCTGACGAACTCACCGGCCCCGACCTATCGCATCGAGGTCCGCCCCGACCGCAAGCCGCTTGTCCGCCTCCCCGCCCCCGGCAGGAGCAAGAAGGTCACCGCGAAGGCGACCGTCCCCATTGCCCTGGAGGCCGAGGACGACTTCGCCGTCGTTCGGGCCGCCTTCGTCTTCTCCCGGGGCGAGAAGGGAAAACCAGAGAGCGTGCCATTCCCCGTCCCGCGCAAACCAGCCAAGAAACTCAAGGCGGCCCTCGACTGGGACCTCACCCGCCTCGCCCTGCGCGAGGGCGACGTCCTTTTCGTCCGCGGCCAGGCCGAGGACAACTTCCCCGGGAACCCCAAGGCCAACAAGCCAGGACCGAACGTCGGGAAGTCCCGGACCTACATCCTCACCGTCGTCAGTGAGGCCGAAATGGCCTCCATACTCCTCAGGCGACAACAGGAACTCAAGGAACAACTCAAGAACCTCATCACCCGCCAGGAAGAGGTCAAGGCGACCACCGAGCGGCATCGGGCCCAGCCCAAGCCCGACCGAAGAAAACTCGCCATCGCGGAACGAGAGCAACAAAAGACCGCTGCCGCAGCCGAGAAGATCGCCGCCGAACTCAACGACACCCGCGCCGAGATGGAAAACAACAAGGTCGCCACCCCCGTGGAACTCCGCCGCGTGGCCGAACTCACACGAGCGGTCGAGCGGGCGGCCAGGGACCAGATGCCCAACGCCGCGCGCCACATCGCCAGAGCCGCACAATCTACCTCGCCAGCCGAGCAACACACCCAACTCGACCAGGCAATCGCCACCCAGAACCAGACCATCGCCGACCTGCGCGCCGCTCTCGCAAACTTCGAACAATGGCGCGACATTGACGAACTAATCGCCGACGCCAACAAGGTCCTCCTCGCACAGAAGAAACTCAAGACCGAAACCACCGACCTCGCCCGCAAACTCCTCGGCAAGGCCCCAGAGAACCTCTCGCCCAAAGAAAAAGGCGAGGCCACCAGCCTCGCCAGAGCACAGCAGGCCACCCGCGACACCATGGCCGCCCTCGAGAACAAGATGGCCCAGGCAGCCGAACGCCTCCGCCAGAAAGACCCCGCCGCGGCCAAACTCGTCGAGCAGGCGCTCTCCCAGGCCATCGCCGACCGTATCCGAAAACACATGGACGACGCCGCATCCAGAATCAAGAACGCCAGGCCAACCTCCGCACTCCCGAACCAACAGGAGGCCATCGCCGCTCTTCAGCGCCTCGTCGAGTCGCTCAACCGGGCCCGCAACCCCCTCCTCGCCCGCGACCTCGAAAGACTCCAGCAACAACTCGACCGAAACATCCAGGCCCTCCAGAAACTCCTCCAGCGCCAGAAGCGCCTCCTCACCCAGTCCCAGGTCGCCAACCTGAGGCGAGCGCTCCAGCGGCTGCGCGCCCAACAAGCCGACACCGCACGGGCCACCGCCCAGGCGAAGACCCCCGAGGCGCTGGCCAACAACGCGCCCGTCCAGCAACAACACGGCCAGAAGGCCAACGACCTGGCGAGAACCCTCGAACGCCTCGAGCCGCCCTCCGAGGAAGACAAGAAGACCGCCCAGCGGGCGCAACAGGCCGTCGCCGACGCCGCCTCCCGCATGCAACAAGCCACCCAGGCCCTCGCCGCGGCCCAGAAGCCACAGGCCTCGGCCGCTCAGAAACAGGCCATCGAGCGCCTCGACGAGGCCGACAAGGCGCTTGCCACCCTCGAACACAAACTCGCCAAGACCGACAGCCAGGCCCAGAGGCTGGCCGCCCAGGCCAAGGAACAGAACACCACGGCCGGCGAAACCGAAAAAACCGCCAACGAAATCGAGCGAACGGCTCGCGACACCCGGAAACTCCTCCCATCAACCGCCAAGAGGCTCCAGAAGGCCACCGACCAGACCACACAGGCCGCACAACAGATGAAACAAGCATCCCAGAAGCTCCAGGCCGCCGTACAAAGCCAACAAGCCGCCCGGAACCAGCAACAAGCCCAGCAAAACCAACAGAA
>CAYYCI010000178.1:0-7825 GCA_964470215.1 uncultured Planctomycetota bacterium | reverse complement strand
CGAAAAACTGGTGCTCAATCCCTTCCGCCGTAACAACCTCGCCACCTGGCTCACACGAAAAGACCTCAAGGCGAAATTCAAACGCATCGCCATCGTCGCCAAGGAACCCGACGCCCGGGCCGTCATCGTCCTCATCCAGGAAGAACAAGTAAAACCCGAAGACGTCCGCATCATCCCGGTCCGAATCGAAAAACCCGGCGACCCCAACTCCACCTGTGAGGTCCTCCCCCTCGAGACCCTCGACGACATCCAGCGCCACCTCAAGGAAAACTTCCTCCCGCGCGACCTCACCCCCGAGGAACTCAAGGAGGTCGAAGAACTCGAGAAACTCCCTCCCGCCGAGCGGTGGGCCTTCTGGCGCGAGCAATTCGACAAGTGCATCCGCTGTTACGCTTGCCGCCAGGTCTGCCCCATGTGCTACTGCGACCGCTGCATCGTCTACATGAACCAGCCGCAATGGGTGGACACCTCTCCACACCCCCTCGGCAACTTCGCCTGGAACGTCACCAGGGCGTTCCACCTGGCTGGGCGGTGTGTCAACTGCGGCGAGTGTGAGCGAGCCTGCCCCGTGGACATCCCGCTGATGCTCCTCAATCGTTTCATCGCCCGACAGGTCCGCGACCACTTCGACTATCGAGCCGGCTACGACGTGGCCGACTATCAGCCTTTGGCTTCTTACAAACTAGAGGATAGCGAAGACTTCATACTATGAACACCAGGACCATCACCGCCGAGAATCTCACGAAGTTCCTCGAGACGGTCTCGAAGGACGCCCGCCTCATTGCCCCGACCCGCGATGGCGAGCGTGTCTGTTTCGCCCCCGTCGAGGCAGTCGCCGACATCGTGCCCCACACCGACTATGTCAACACCAGAAACTCCATCAAGGAGTTCTTCTTCCCGCCGACCGAGCCTCTCCTGGCCTTCGAGCGGAACGAGCGCGGCTTCGACCTTGCCGAACCTCCCCTAGGGGTCCCGCCCACGGTCATCTTCGGCTGTCGGCCTTGCGACGCCACGAGCCTGACCGTCATGGACCCCCTCTACGACTGGGACTACCGCGACGGGTTCTGGTTCGCCCGACGCGAGGCGACCACCGTGGTGGCGATCTCCTGCGTGCGGGCCGACGAGAGTTGCTTCTGCACCGCGGTGGGCGGCGCGCCCAACTCCACCACCGGCAGCGACATCCTTCTCACCCCCCTCGACGAGGAGCGCTTCCTGGCCGAAATCCTCACCGAGAAGGGCGAGGCCCTCGCGGCGAAGGCCCCCGACCTCTTCGCCGACGGCCAGGGCGACAAGGACGAGGCGTGTAAAGCGGCCCTCGAGGTCCTGCCCCCGGCCCTCGACCTCGACAAGATCACCGCCTGGCTCGCCGAAAACTTCGAGAACGACCGCTGGGCCGAACTCTCCTGGAAGTGCCTCGGCTGCGGCTGCTGCACCTTCCTGTGCCCCACCTGCCACTGCTTCGACATCGTGGACGAAGGCGGCTACCGCACCGGGGTGAGGCGCAGAAACTGGGACGGCTGCCAATTCGCCTGGTTCACCCTCCACGCCTCGGGCCACAACCCCCGGCCCGACCAGGCCGCCCGCTGGCGCCAGCGCGTCCAGCACAAGTTCAACTACTACGTCCAGAAATTCGGCCTCCGCTCGTGCGTCGGCTGCGGCCGCTGCATCCGCCACTGCCCCGTCAACATGAACATCTTCGCCCAACTGCGCGAATTCGCCGCGCGCTTCGGCGCCGCCTCCCAGCGGACGAAGTAGTGGAGCGTGGG
Organism: uncultured Planctomycetota bacterium; assembly: GCA_964470215.1. Lineage (GTDB taxonomy): Bacteria > Planctomycetota > PUPC01 > DSUN01 > DSUN01 > CAYYCI01. Next base: position 6,059 of record CAYYCI010000178.1, on the reverse strand, counting down.
GTTCCTGACGTAGGAATACGCCTTGCCCGCCTCGGAGGGGTTGTGAACGTAGAGCCCCGTGCCCGGCGGCAGCGGCGGCTTGCCCTCGCGGACAACGGAGCGCGGAGCCATCTGGTTCGGTTTCGGGCAGATGCCGTAATACTCGGCGTTCCAACAAGAACGCGGCGGGCGATGGCCTGCCGAGAACCAGAAAGAGCAAAAAGAACCGCCCGAGGGAAGCCCCGGGCCTCATCACCTTACCTCCTCGGTAGGGCGTGCAAACCTCGACGCGGTGAAACTGCGCGGCGGTCCACGAGGGACACGAAGAATGTCACCCGCGGCAACAGGCCGTGGGCGACCGCCTCCGCCCCCGCTTCGCGCAGAGCCGTTCGGCTGCTCTCGTTTGTGGGCGGGGCGTCTCGCCCCGCCCAAAACCGCCTCTCACCACAGAGGACGCGGGGCAACCCCGCAGACCCAAACGGGCAACCACGGGAGCCTGTTCCTACAGCCTACCGACGCGCTAGCGCCCTGTCATCATGGCCCCTTCCCCGACCCGATCACCTGATCGGCCAGCCGCCGTGCGCCTCGATCGCCGCGTCAACCTCCGACATCAAGCGAATCGTCTCGCGGAGCGCCACCACCACCCGCTGGTAGTGCGTCAGGTCCTCGAAAGAGAGCCGGCGACCGCGACGGTCCTTCAGCCACTTCTCACACACCTGGTAGCCGCCGACGTGGAAGCGCCACACCTCCGGCGGCACGCCCTCGAAATACTGGCCCCTGGTCCCTGTCTTCCGGTCGTCTTTGTTGATATAGACGCGGCCTTGCTCCACCGGCTCCTTCTGCCCTGGCGGCTTCTCGCCGGGCGCGACGTACCTCGGGTGCCCCTTCGCCACCACGTTGTCGCCGGGCACGGGATAGCGAGTGATGATATCCGCCAATGGGCAAGGATCGCCGGCACGGGTCCACGAGGCGTGGGGGTAGTCGTCCTCGAGGAGGTGGAGCGCCACCAGGTCGGCCCCGAGGCCGCAGAGCGCGCGGAAGAGCCCCACGTCGCCCGCCAGCGGCACACGCGGGAAATCAATCCTCAGGAACTCCGCATACCGCTCCCGATACGTCGGCGAATGTAACACGGCATAGATATAGTGAAACACATCCTCCGGCCCGAACGTCTCAGCCAGATCCCCCACCCCGTCGGACACGAACCTCAGGCCCAGCCGCTCCGCCATCGCCGAGACGAACTCGCGGCTCAAATTTGGCACGCGACCGTCTCGGCCTGGAGGCCAAGGCCACTGCGAGAGCAGTTGCCGGTGACCGGACCGCTGGACCATGATGTGGGGGTACGCATAGAGAGGATAGACCTGCGCACCTCCGCGTCGGAAGACGTTCGTATCGATGGGGAACCGAGTTGCCGTTGCGAGATCCCAATCGCCACCCACTGCCAGGCCTTGTCTGCCAATAGCGACAGCAGCGTTGCTGCCAGCAATCAGGTGGTCCATGACATCGGCCCGTGTGAGTTCAATTATGTCTGCGTGGTAGCACAGGAAGCGCTGATCCAGGGGCCGGTAGGTGGCAGGAATGCATGCGCTCTGCCAGGCAGCGTCCTTGAGAAAAGAGGCCCTTCTCTCGGATAGACGCCAGTCCCGGGTATCTCGAAGCCGTAATGCCGCAGCCACCGTGTGATCAGGTGTAGTTGCGTTCCTGAATCCTTTGAGCCTTTCGAGGAGTTCCTGCCTATCAAAGGCATAGGCGAAATGATCACGATGCGTCTTCACACCAGTTGTGGTGATCAGGAAAGCGGCCTCGGGGGCCCATGCCTCGGCGAACTCTCGGGCAAGCGACTCGTCCCGGGGTGCAAAAATATAGAAGGGGGAGTGTGGTCGAGCCTGCGCCCATTCGGTTGTGACCATGTCGGTCGCTAGGAGGCTGGCATACTTCTGCATGCGCCTGCCCCACAGGTCACTGTGGAACACCTTGGGCGCCGCGCTTTGGAGCGGCTGACCCGGCAGCTTGACCATGAGGGAGATTGCCACGCCTTGCTGAATGTCGAACACGTTCTCGTCCTTCGACCCGTCGGGCGAGACTTCTTTCTTCTTGGCGTTTCCGTGTAGATCCAGGACGTAGATCTCGTCAAAGGTCCTCAACAGACTCTGGCGCATGCCCCGGAAAGTCGGGTTGTCGAGATAACCGTGGTTCGTAATGAAAGCGAGGACGCCTGCGCCGGTGCGCTCGATGCGCCACTGCGCCCAACGTATGAACTTCACGTAGTCGTCCTGGAGCCACTTGGGGTTGCGCTCGCCCAGTGGCTCGCCGTCCACCAAGTAGTAATCCCGGACCAGTTTGCCGATGAACGTGGGCACACGCCTGCCGTCAGCATCGAGGTGCCAACTCCGGTTGGCCGAGTGACCGCTGTATGGGGGGTTGCCGATGATGACCATGATGGGCATGTCGCGCTTGATGCGCGCCGCGGCGTTGGCCTCCTCGGTGATGACGCGCAGGGGGCCGAAGAGGTCCTCGATCTGCCGCTCCGCCTCCTCGAGGGTGTTCGTGAGGTAGATGCCGAGCCGTTCTTTGCCGCCGAAGCCGTAGGCCCAGGTCTCGCGCTGCTCGGCCGGGAGGTCCTGCGCGGCGAGTTGCATTCCCAGTTTCAGGTGGGCCACAGCATACGGGGCCATGAGGAGCTCGAAGCCGAAGAGGCGCGGGAGAAGGTGGTCGCTGACGTAGCCACTCCACATCCCCGCGTCGCCGCGCGCCATGAACTGCTCGCGGATGTGGTCCACGACGGCGTAGAGGAAGGTGCCCGTGCCGCAGGCCGGGTCGAGGATGAGCACGCGGGGCGCCGTCTCCGTCACCTCGGCCGTGGAGCCGTCCTCAGCCTCGACCTCGCGGGTGTAGGTGACGGTGGCCTTGTCGGCCAGGCCGCCGGGCAGCCCGAAGCGGCTCCTGAGGATGTGGTCAACGGAGCGGACGATGTAGGAGACGACGGGTTCCGGGGTGTAGTAGACGCCGCGGCGCTCCCGCACCTGGGGGTCGTAGGTGGCAAGGAAGGTCTCGTAGAAGTGGACGACCGGGTCCTCGCGCCGCGTGCGCTTGCCGAACTCGGCGAGAATTTCCTCGATGTTCGCGTTGTTCAGGAGCGCCGCCAGGTCGTCCACGAAGCCGCAGTAGGGCTCGTCGTCAAGGTCGGGGCCTGTGATCGTGGTGAAGAGTTTGCGGAGGAACGGGTTTGTCTTTGGGATTTCCGCGGCGGCCCCGAGGCGGCGGAAGGGGCCGGAGGAGCCGTGGTTGCATCGCGCCGCGAAGAGGCCGTAGGCGATGGTCTGGGCCAACATGTCGGCAAACTGCCTTGTTTTCTCGGGCTTATCGAGGTCTGGGATGAGGGTCTTGGCGAAGGCGGCGCGCAGGTCGCGAAGGGTGGCCGACGCCTTGCCGTTCTCGAAAGCGGTGATGATGATGTCGCGCATTATGTGGGCCAGGCGGGCCATTCGCGCGGCCAATTCGCGCGGCTTGGTGATCGGCTCCGGCGCGTGGGCGAGGAAGTCCTTGAGCAGGTCCAGGGCCGCCTGGCAGCCGGCCCTGTCGCCCACGACGCGGCCACCGGCGCCGAGTCGGCCGACTCGCGCGGACTCGCGGAGATCGCCTTCCACGTACCAGCGAAACTCCAGGTAGTCGGTCAGCACGAGATTCGGCAGGTAGCGGCGGTAGCGGCGGAGCTGTTCGCTCTTCTCCACTTCATCGAGGGGCCTGCCCACGTCCTTGGTCTCGATGTGGCCGATGGTCAGCGGGCCGGCGGGGGTGCGGTGGGAGACGGCGAAATCGGGCGCGCCACACTCGACGTGGGCTGGCTCGTTCGTGGCAACGACCTTTGGGTGCAGGCTCTCGATGAGCGCCTTCAGCGCCGGGCGGTGGGTGTGCTCGGTGGCGTTGCCGGCCCGGAGGGCCTGCCGGAGAGCACCGAGATACTCGCGGAAGGGGTCCGCCATGGTTCCCCCTACTGACTGACGGGCGGTGTGAGTGATTCAGTTGCAGTCTACCCCCGTCGGTTGGAGGATTCAAGCCCCCCCGGGTGGTTCGCGCCCACGCGGCGGCTTGACCCTCCCGCTTGCCGGAAATATACTCCACGGGGCAAGAAGCAAAACCTGAACGATCCTGAGAACGATGATGAGAACCCTCCGAGCGCTCGGCGCGGGGCTCGCCAGCGCGCTGCTCCTGCGCCTGAGTTTCCCCGTTCCCGGCCTCTTCCCCCTTGCCTGGGTCGCGCTCGTCCCCTGGCTCGTCGTCCTGCGCGCGGAGCGCAGTGGCCACGCCGCGCTGTCGTCGGCGGTCATGGCCTTCCCGTTCGCCGGGCTCGGCCTCTCGTGGCAGTTCATCGTCACCAAGATGGGCGGGGCCGGATTGACTCTCGTCGTGGGGCTCTACCTGTGTGTGGCCGCCTGGCTCATCCGCGCAGCCAGCCGCCACCTGCGCCTCCCCCTCGCGCTCGCCGCCCCCGTGGTGTGGGTCGGCATCGAGTGGCTGCGCAGTTTCCTCTTCACCGGCTTCCCCTGGCTCTATGTCGGCCACACCCAGCGGCCGTTCCTGGCCCTCATCCAGGTCTCGGACATCTTCGGGGCCTATGGGGTGAGTTTCGTGGTGGTGGGGTTCAACGGCGCGGTGGCCGACCTCGTCTGTGCTCTGAGGAGCGGCTCCTCGGCCAAACGCGCGGCCGCGGCGGTGGGCGCTGCCGTCGCCATCGCCGCCGCAGCGACGGCATACGGCGTCTGGCGCCTGGCAACCCTCCGCGAGACAACCGGACCGGTGATCGGAATCGTCCAGGCCAACATCCCCCAGGAAGTCAAGAACACCCAAACCCTCGAGACCATCACCGACATCTTCAAGCGACACCGCCAGCTCACCCTCCGCCTGCTCCGAGAGGCCGGCGGCCAGAGGCTCGACCTGATCGTCTGGCCGGAGACCATGGTCCAACTCCCCCTGAACCGCGGCGACCTGGCGGTGGTCGCGCGCTTCCGCCGCGAGCTCGAGGACCTCGCCACCCGCGCCGGCTGCCCGCTTCTGGTCGGCGCTTACGCCCAGTTCGGCTCCGACCGCACCATCGTGGCCCAGGCCGACGGCGTGGTCCGCCGCATCACCGACGGCGAGATCGTAATCGGCCAGACCGCCTACCTCCTGCCACACTACGATGCCCCCGAAGACGGCGACCAACCGACAAGGCGCATCCTCGTGGCCGAGGGCCAGGAGGTTCGCCGCGGCCAGACCATCGCCGAACTCGAGAGCGTCGTCCGCAACAGCGCCTTCCTCGTCTTCCCCCGCCAGGGCTTCCGCCCCGGCTTCCGCTACGACAAGAACCACCTCGTGCCCTTCGGCGAATACGTCCCCCTGAAGGACTACCTCGGCTTCCTCGGCAAGGTCGTCCCGTTCCCCAAGGGCTTTAGCCCTGGCACCCACCTGAACCCGATGAAGATCAACGGCTGGAGGCTCGGGGTCCTGATCTGCTACGAGGACGCCTTCCCCGAACTGGTCCGCGGCTACCTCTCCCAGCCAACCCCCGCCGACTTCCTCGTCAACATCTCCAACGACGGCTGGTTCAAGGGCAGCCACCAACTCGACCAACACCTCGACATCTGCACCTTCCGCGCCGTCGAGTTCCGCGTGGGGATCGTCCGAAGCGTCAATTCCGGCATCTCAGCCGTCATAAGCCCCACGGGACGCCTGGCGGCGGTCGTCCACGACCAGGCAGGGAGAAGGAAACGCGTCGAGGGAACCGCCATAGCGCGCGTCCCGGTGGCCGGCGAACTCACCTTCTACGCACGCCACGGCGACATCCTCGGCCTGGCCTGCCTGGTAGCCAGTGCCGTGGTCGGCGCCTTCGCCGTGGCCATGCCCGTCGCCCGACGCCTCAGGCAGCGGCCCCACAACAGACCGAAGACCCCGGAAGCAAACCGCGGCTCGTAGGCGGACCGTCTCGGCCCGCGAGGGCCCCTCGGTGGCATGTCTATGGGGAGACCAGGAACGGCAGCGCGCCGGGGCATGTGGGCTTTGGCACGCTTTTTGCACCGCAATCAATTGCCAGGCGAGAAGGAAAA
>CAYYCI010000177.1:0-7838 GCA_964470215.1 uncultured Planctomycetota bacterium | reverse complement strand
GCAGGGCTTCGCTGCCCCGCGGCCATCCGTTGTAGGCGGGGCGTCCCGCCCCGCGACGGCCACAGGCTGGAAAGCCTGTGGCACCAGAATCAGACAAGGGGCATGGGAAGCCTGAGACTATGAAGGAAACCCGCGTGTAGCCTTGAAGGGGGCCGGGGATGTGGGCTTTGGCACGCTTTTGTGCACCGTGGGCTTCGAGCGCAGGCGAGAAGGGAAAGAATGCTTTGCCGAGAGAACGTAAAGCGTTCGGCACGTGGACCTTCGGAACGACGGGTCGGGGTGGGCAGCTAGTCAAGGCATTCTTTTCCTTCTCGCCTGGCAAATGTTTGCGGTGCAAAAAGCGTGCCAACGCCCATCGCGCCCCGGCGCGCTGCCATCCCGGGTTTCCTTATAGATGTGCCACCGGCAGCCCGTCCACAACGTCAACCATGCCCACGCCGCGGCCCCCGCCGTCCATTCCGCCGGCTCGCTTCACGGTCTCAGCCCTTTGGAGCCCGCGCCTTCTCCACGGCCACGTGAGGGTGTTGCGTATGACTGTGGGTCAGACCCTTCCGAGCGCGTGGCTCAGCCGAGGGCCAGCGCCACGGCCCGCTTCATCTTCGCCAGGCCGGTGGCCGCGACCCATTCGGCTGGTTTCTTGTAATAGGTGGGATTGAAGAGCTCCAGCGAGAGCCAGCCGCGGAAACCGATCCCGGCCAGGGTCGAGAGAATCTGCTTCAACGGGGCGACGCCGTCGCCGGGGAAGAGGCGATGGTGGTCGCGAACTGCCTCTCGTGGCGGCTCGGCGGGGTAGTCGTTGATGTGGAAGAGCCTCATGGCGTTCGGCCCCAGGAGCCTCAGTCCCTCGAAGCGCGAGCCGCCGCGGTAGATGTGGAAGACATCGAGCAGGAGGGTCGCGTCGGGGTGTCCGCTCTCGATTGCGATGGCGACGGCCTGGCTGATGCGACTTATTGCGGGCGAGCCGCCCCAGAGTTCGAGTTGCGGGACCACGCCCATCTGGCGACCGAGTTCCAGGACGGCGCGGTACCGCTCGCCCGCGGTCTCGGGGGCCACCGGGCCGCGAACTCCGGCTGGCGGGGCTGCGATGCCCGTGCCGCCGATCTGGCGGACGAGGTCCATGTCGGCCTTGAGCCTCTCGAGGGCGGCCTTTCGTTCTTCGGGGTTGTCGCTCAGCCAGCGCGAGAACGCTATCGCCCCGGGGACCATCAGTCCCAGGTCCGAGATGCGCTTTTTCAGTTCGGGCAGTTTGCCGCCTGAGTCCTTGAACCGCCGGATCGAGCCGAGCCACGGCTCGATTGCGCCGTAGCCGGTCTTCGCCGCCAGTTCGGCCTCGGCCCGGATGCCCAGTCGGTGTCCTCGCACGGTGCTGGTGTTGAGGCAGAAGCCGAAGGGCGAGGGGCCCGATGGGTCGGCGGCCACGGCCGTGGCGGCAGCCGCCGTCGCCGCAACGATGGCCTCCCGACGTGTCACCCTCATCGCCGATCGCCCTTTCACTTGGCAGCAAGACTGCGCGCGAGCCAGCGGCCAGTGGCCTCGAGGACCTCGAGTTTGAGGTCGAGATTCTGCCGTCGGACGGGAATCATGTCGAGGCAATCGAATCCGCAGGGGGCGAGGGCGCGGGTGAGGCTTTCGGTGCAGTGTGGCGCCCCGCCGCCTCCGCCCCCGGCCACGCAGATGCCGATCGCCGGCTTCCCGGCCGTCTTCGGCTTCGCGCTCTCGTGGCGGGTCACTCGACGCAAGCGGTCGAGGTAGGCACGCAGGCTCTCGCTCAGGTCGCCGAAGTACACTGGCGTGGCGAAGACCACCACGTCGGCCTCGGCCAGACGGGCCGTCAGGCCCGCGAAATCGTCTTCGATGATGCAATTGCCGTGGGAACGACAAAGCCCCCAGCCGTCGGGGTTACACTGGCGGCAGCGTTGGATGTCGAGTTCGGGCAGGAAGACCTTTTCGACCGAGGCCCCTTGACCCTTGGCGCCGCGTGCGAAGGCCTCGGTCGCGCGGGCCGTCTGACCGTCGGGGTTGCGGCTTCCGACCAGGATGAGCGCCTTCATGGCCGCCTCCTTTCGGTGCGTGGTCGAGCCAAGCGGGGAGAATACCGGCCGGCTTTCGCGGCGTCAAGGCCCGATCTTTCGCCGCTCCCAATCGCCCACCCAGCCCATCTGCGAGGGGCGATTTTTCCGGTGTTGACAGGTCGGCTTCGCGGCGCTAGGATACCGCACGCATTGTGGTGTGGGCCAGTTGATCGCCCATCCTCTGGTGTGTGGGGTCCCGGACCACGCGCCGGCTTCCGAATAACTCGTGCCAGGGTCCAACAGGAGGCGGCCATGGCCGCAAGCAATGGTTTCGTGCACCTGCACGTCCACAGCCACTACTCGCTCCTCGACGGGGCGTGTCGAATCCCCGAACTGGTCGAGACCGCCGCCAAGCACGGAATGCCCGCGGTGGCGGTGACCGACCACGGGAACATGTTCGGGGCCATCGAGTTCTACCGAACCGCTCAGGAGGCGGGCGTCAAGCCCATCGTCGGCTACGAGGCCTACGTCGCGCCCCGCAGCCGCCACGACCGCGAACTCGTCGGCGGGATCAAGGAGGCCGCCTTCCACCTCACGCTCCTGGCGATGGATGAGCGTGGCTACAGGAACCTCTGTCGCCTGGCCACCATCGCATACCTCGAGGGTTTCTACTACAAGCCCAGAATCGACTGGGAGGTGTTGGCCGAACACAACGCGGGCCTGATCTGCCTGAGCGGGTGCCTGAAGAGCGAGGTGGCGCACCATATCCTCGCCGAACGTCCCGAGGCGGCCCGCGAGGTCGCGGTGCGGTATCGCGAGCTGTTCGGCGACCGCTACTATCTCGAACTTCAGGAGAACGGCCTGGACGAGCAGGCCAAGGTCAATCGCGGCGAACTCGAGCTGGCCGAGGCGCTGGGCATCCCCGTCGTCGCCACGAACGACATCCACTACATGCGCCAGGCCGACGCCGAGGCACACGACGTCCTCCTGTGTATCAACACGGGCAAACTCCTCACCGACGAGGACCGGATGTCGTTCGGCTCGGACCAGTTCTATTTCGCTTCTCCGCGCGAGATGGCCGAGCGTTTCGCCGAGGTGCCCGAGGCGCTGCGGAACACCCTCGAGGTGGCCGAGCGCTGCAACCTGGAACTGGACTTCTCGAAGCGCCACTTCCCGCCCTTTGACTCAGGCGAGATGACCAACGACCAACACCTTCGGAAGTTGGCCTTCGAGGGCCTGGAGGAGATGTGTGGCGGCAAGCCTCCGGCCCACATGGTCCAGCGCCTGGAGGAAGAACTCGCCATCATCAGGGAGATGGAGTACGCCAGTTACTTCCTCATCGTCCACGACTTCTTCAACTTCGCCCGCGCCAACGACATCCCAGTGGGCATCCGGGGGAGCGGGGCCGGGTGTCTGATCACCCGGGTGCTGGGCATGACCGACTTCGACCCGGTCGAACACGGCCTGCTCTTCAAGCGGTTCCTCGACCCCGAGCGGCGCGAGCCGCCGGATATTGACGTTGACATCTGCGAGGTCCGCCGCGAGGAGGTCCTCGACTACGTCCGAAACAAGTACGGCCACGAGTGTGTCGCGCAGATAATCACCTTTGGCACCCTGGGCGCCAGGGCCGCCGTGCGCGACGTGGGGCGGGTCCTCGACTTCCCACTGAAGGAGGTGGACGCCATCGCCAAGGAGGTCCCGGCCGTCCTCCACATCAGCCTCAGCGAGGCAATTGAGCAGTCGCCGGAACTCCGCGCCCGCTACGAGGGCGACAGCCGGGTCCGCCGCCTCCTGGACGTGGCCATGCGCCTCGAGGGCCTCGCTCGCCACGCATCCACCCACGCAGCCGGAGTCGTCATCTCCGACAGGCCGCTGGTCGAACACCTCCCCCTCTGCAAGACCGGCGAGACGGTGACCACCCAGTACGTCTTCGGGGATGTCGAGGCCATCGGCCTTCTGAAGATGGACTTCCTGGGCCTGCGGAGCCTGACGATCTGCAAGAAGATCACCGACCTGGTGGCCGAGGAGAGGGGCGAGCGGATCGACCTGTCGAGGCTCCCCCTCGACGACAAGGAAACCTACGCCCTCCTCCAGCGTGGCGAGACCGAGGGCGTCTTCCAGTTCGCCTCGCAGGGAATGCGCAATCTCCTCACCCGAGCCAGGCCCGACAGCATCGAAGACCTCATCGCCATCGTGGCTTACTACCGACCCGGCCCCCTCCAGAGCGGCATGCTCGACAAGTTCATCAACTGCAAACACGGCCGCGAGCCGATAACCTACATCCACCCCAGCCTCGAGCCCTACCTCGCCTCGACCTATGGCCTCATCGTCTATCAGGAACAGATAATGCAACTGGCCCACGACATCGCCGGCCTCTCGATGGGCGAGGCTCTGACGATGATCAAGGCCATAAGCAAGAAGAAAGAGGACATCATCAAGGCCCGCCGCGAGGCGTTCATCCGAGGGGCCCTCGAGCGCGGCCTCGACGAGGGGAGCGCCGCCCAGATTTTCGAGCTGATCGAATACTTCGCCGGCTACGGCTTCAACAAGGCCCACTCGACCGCCTACGCCTACCTGGCCTACAAGATGGCATACCTGCGGGCACACTACCCCGTGCAGTTCTTCGCCGCCTCGATGACCTGCGAGCGCAGCAACCGCGACCAGGTCATCGCGTTCGTCAAGGACGCCAGCGCCCACGGCATCGAGATTCTCCCGCCCTCGATCAACAAGAGCACGAACGAGTTCCGCACCGAGGGCCGCGCCATCCGCTATGGCCTCGGGGCGATCAAGAACGTCGGAGAGAAGGCGGTCGAGGCCATCGTCGCCGAGCGCCAGGCCAACGGCCCGTTCCGCTCCCTCTACGACCTCTGTGAGCGCGTGGACCACCGAGCCGTCAACCGAGCCACCCTCGAGGCCCTCATCCGCTCGGGGGCCTGCGACGAGTTCAGCAACAACCGCGCCGCACTCCTCGCCGCCCTCGACGACGCACTCCAGGCCGCCGCCGTCGCCCAGCAGGACAAGGCGCGCGGCCAGGTCGGCCTATTCGACACCCTCGACATCCCACACCACAAGCCCGAGGAAAAGCTCCCCGAGGTCGAGGACGCCCCGCAGGCCGAACGACTCGCCTGGGAGAACGACCTGTTGGGCTTCTACGTCTCCGGCCATCCCCTCGCGCCCTACAAGGACATCCTCGAGACCTACGCCACCGCCACCACAGCCCGACTCCCCACCCTCGAGGACGGCACCGAGGTCGTCGTCGGCGGCGTCATCGAGGCCGTGCGCCGCTCCCTGACCCGCAAGGGTCGCTTCCAGGGCCAGCGCTGGGCGCGATTCGAACTCTCAGACCTCGAAGGGCGAGCCAACGGGGTGTGTTTCGCACAGGAGTACGCCTCCTACGGCCGATTCCTCACCAAGGGCACGGTCGTGCTCATCAGGGCGAGGGTGGACTATCAGGGCGAAGAGCCAACGCTTCGGGCACAGGAGATCGTGCCGATCGAACACGCCCACAACGCCCTGGCCTCGGCCATGGTCGTGGACCTCGACAGCGAGGCCGCCGACCCCGCCACCCTCACCAGCCTCCGCGATCTGTGCGCATCACACCACGGGCCGCTGCCCGTCTACGTCCGAATCCACACCCCGACCGATGGCACATACGTCATCCGCGTCGGGAGAGCCATGTACGTCGAGGCCAGCCAGAAACTCTACCGCCAGGCCGAAGGCCTCGTCGGTCGCGACCGCGTCCGCTTCGTCGCCAGACAACTCAACGGAAACGGAAAACGGGGACGGGGGTGATCTTCCCTGTGCGCAAGAGCGTGCCAAGGGCCACACGCCCAACCGCACTCTGATACCGGCTTTTTTGATGGACACGCCACCGAAGAAGGATGGGGAGGGCCGAAGACCATGAGGCGAGTCTGCGGGAGCGCCAGGGGGGATTTCCAGGACGGGGAATGAACGAGCGGCGGTACAGCGGGTTCCTCGCGCCAGCGCTGCTCGCCTTCTGTGTCGCAACATTTGATCGTTCGAGGGCGCCGTTTCGTTCTGAAGACAAAGGGCTATCGAGATGGCCTGGCCGAAGATCGGGCTGATGCCTCGCTGCTATCTCCGGGACATCGCGGCGGGGCGGATGGACTTGTTCGAATGGCTCGAGGCCTCGGTGGACCTGGAGCCGGAGGGCCACGAACTCCACGAGGCGTTCTTCGTCGGCAAGCCGCCGAGTTACGTGGCTGAGGTGCGGCTGCGGGCCGAATCGCTTGGGGCACCGGTGGCGTCGCTTTGTTTCGCGCCCGACTTCACGAATCCGGACCCCGCCGAGCGCTCGGTGGAGGTCGAGCGCCAACGCCGCGCCATCCGCCTGGCGGCAGAGCTAGGCGCGGGCCTCTGCCGAACCCTCTCAGGCCAGCGGCGCGCGGGCCTCGACACCGAGGAAGCGATCGCGTGGGTGGTCGAGTCCATCGAGCGCTCGCTCCCCGAGGCGGAGCGCTGCGGGGTGAAACTCGTCATCGAGAATCACTACAAGGATGCGTTCTGGGAATATCCGGAGTTCGCCCAGAAGGCGGAGGTTTTTCTGCGGATCGTCGAGCGGATTCGCTCGCCGCACTTCGGCGTGCAGTTCGACCCCTCGAACGCCATCCTCGCGGGGGAAGACCCGCTGGAACTCCTCCAGCAAGTGAAACACCGCCTGGCCGCAATGCACGCCAGCGACCGCTACCTGGCGCCCGGGGCGAGCCCGGACCAACTGCGCTGCGCCGATGGCACGATCGGCTACAGTCCCAAACTCCGCCACGGCGAGATCGGAAAGGGGCTGAACGACTACGAGGCCATCTTCGACGTCCTGTGCGAGGTCGCCTTCGACGGCTGGATGACCGTCGAGGACGGCGACACGATGGCCTCGATGGGCAATTCGGTCCGGTTCCTGAAGGCCATGAGGCAGCGCTACTTCGGGCCCGAGCGATAGAACTCGACTGCCTTCTGCCTGACTACCTCGCTCAGGACATCGCCCTCTTCAACCAGCCTCTCGACGAACTGGCGATAGGGCTCGAGGCCGCGCGGGTCGGGAATCTCGCCGACCTGGCGGAAAGCGTCGCTCCGCGCGTCCCACTCGAAGACCAACTCGTGGCCGCCCTCGGGACCGGCCAGGTAGAACGAGGCGACCCTCCGCCGGATTCCTCGGCTGCCCCGGTCGGCGTGCATGAACATGACGAGGCCGACGCGCCGAACCGCCTCCTCGCTGACCTCCAGCGGCGGCGAGGTCAGGATGTCCGTGAGTTCGCCGAGGGTGTCGGCGTGGAGACACGAGGCCACCCTGCGAGGTCCCTCGATCAGGGCAAGGAACTCGGCGACCTGGCGACCCCAGATATAGCCGTGCCAGTGGCCCGAGCCGATTTCGTGTGCCAGGTAACACAAGCGCTCCGTCGGCGGTTCGGCGAGCGCGCGCACCGTAACCGACCGGCGGTCAACCGTCACGATGCGCACGTCCGGCGGCAGGAGGTTCAGGAAGGTGGCCATCAGAGTGGTCTTTCCCGCGCCGCCGGGCCTGGCGCCCGTCAGGATCGAGGCGCCTCGGGCCATGGCCCTCATGCCACAGGCAGCCATCTCGATGCTCAGGGTGCCTGCCGCGATGAGGTCCACGATGCTCAATGTGCGGCCGCCACGCTGATTGAGCATCTCGATCTGTTCGCGGTTCCAGCGTTCGATGTCCAACCTGGCAACTCCCAGCAGGTCTCTCGTGGCTGACCATGATAAAGAAAGGAAGGAGATTGGACAAGCACGCACGCACCCTGACGCTCACGCAAGGGAGCGGCGGTTTGACCCACCGGGGCCGAGCCA
>CAYYCI010000176.1:0-7843 GCA_964470215.1 uncultured Planctomycetota bacterium | reverse complement strand
GCCGAAACGCCACAGCCGCTTGCGGGTGTGTTCGAGCGCTTCCACGTCGCAATCCAGGCCCAGGAGCCTACCGCCCGGCTGAAGTCTTTCCAGGAGGGCCTCGGAGTGGCCGCCCAGACCAATAGTGGCGTCAACGAACCATTCGCCAGGCGACGGCCTGAGGACAGCCACCACCTCCGAGACCATCACCGGCGTGTGCATTCAGCCGCGAGTAAAGAGGGGAAGAGGCGAGTTCGCCAGCGGGTGTCGTTGGGCGGGTCGGTGTGTTCGCCGGGAGGGACCACCTCGGGCGACGGTCGGGAAAACCAGACGACACCCTTGACACTGGCGCCCGAAAGCGCTAGAGTACTAATTGGTGCCGGGCCATCAGGATGCTGGTGTGGCTTCCCCGTCACCGAGCCTCCAGCAACGATGGCCTTCGGAGAAGCGGGGCCAACGCTCCCCGTCTCTGCGCGTGGCCCCGCTTTTCCCGCTTAATGGCCCCCTACCTGTGCCGGCGAACTCGCCGCTTCCACGTCGTTACCGTCGTTCGCGTCCCTGGAGCGCCTCGAAGAGCGACTCGGCCAGCTCCTCCAATTGCCCCTGATGAGCCTCCTTGAGGGCCGACCAACGCTTCGGGCTCCACAACTCAACCCTGTTCGAGGCCCCGATGAACAAGACCTCGTCCTCCACGCCAGCACGCTCCAACAGCCTCTCGGGGAGCAGAATCCGCCCCAGTCGGTCGGGCACAACCTCCTCCACCTCGCTGAAAAACAGCCGCTGGACCATCCTGGCGTTGAAATTCGTGAAATGGACTGAGGAAAACTCCCCCATCACCTCCTCCCACAGCGAGCGGGGGAAAAGAAACAGGCATCCGTCAAAGCCGATCGTGACGAAAAGCCCCGCGCGCAGCTCCGGTTCGCCGATCTGCTCGCGGAATTTCCTCGGCACGACCACCCGCCGCTTAGCGTCAAGTTTCTGGCACTGCTGCCCGAAGAAGTGCTCTGGCACTTTTCCACCCGTTCCCACAGTTTCCCACAGGCACGCATTCTACAATCGAGACCGAACGTAGTCAAGGGCCAGCAGATTTTTTTCGGAGAGATTTTAGCCCGCCCACATCTTGGGGTCAAACGCAAAGCCGAACGCCTCATATTGTAGCGATCTGCGACTCCCTCGCAATTTCCAGCAAGACCCGCCCACAACAAGAACTCCGACCCGACTGGCCATTGAAGCGCGCGCTGCGCGCGCCCCGAGCACATTCTGGCCCCCGCATCGCTTTTTTGCCGAAAATCCCCGAACTGGGCGCTTGCCCCTGTCCCCTTGCGCCCCGCTGGCCGCTCGCCTATCATCACTCTACCGTTTGCTCGGGGAGCTTTTCCCGGATGGACCGCCGGCCTTCCACCCCGCGCTATCGCCCGCTGCTCCTGCCCGCTGCGGAGTTCGCGCTGGGGATCGCGCTGCGCGAGCTCCTGGGCGGGCCGCCGCTTGCCTTTTGGACCACCTGGCTGAGCGTTGTGGCGGCCGGCGGTTTCGCGCTTGCGTGGCGCAGAGGACGAATCTCGCTCGCCCTCGTCCACATCGCCTGTCTCCTCACGGGATGGTGTCGGCTCGACCTCCACCTTGCGGGGAGCCGGGCAGGGGACCTCGCGCCCGTTCTCGCCCCGGGCCAGAGCGCTTTCGTCCGCCTGAGAGGCACGATCGTTTCGGAGCCGAGGACGGAAATCCTCCCGCCCCGCGAACTCTCCGGTGGCAGTTCCTGGTTGGCGAGCGAGGAACATCGCATCCGCTTCCGCCTCTCCGCCACCGAAATCCTCACGACCGCCGGCTGGCGGCGAACCCGCGCTTCCATACACGTCGTCGTTCACGGCGACCGACCCCGCCCTCGCTACGGCGACGCCGTGGAGGCCACCGGCCGACTCGCCCGGCCCGGTCCGCGGCGGAATCCAGTCACATTCGACCCCGCCGCCTTGATGCGCCGCAGGGGCATTGACCTGGTCCTTTCGCTACAGCCCAGCGGTCTGCGTGTCATCCGTAGGGGGAGAGTCTCTTTGGTGCGCCTCCTGACCACCGTCAAGGGTTTCGTGAGGGAGCGCCTGGAGGAGAGGCTCGACAGGAACGCCGCCACGATGCTCAAGGCCCTTCTCCTCGGCGAGCGCGAAGGCCTGAAGCGCGCTCTCGCCTCGGAGAATCCGCAAGCCACAACTGTCGGTCGCAGCGCCGCCGGCGAAGAACTCTCGGAAGCATTCAAGCGCACCGGGACCATGCACCTTCTGGCCATAAGCGGCTTCCACGTCGGGGTGGTCGCCTGGGTGGTCTGGCGGCTGACGGCGCTGGCCGGCGCTGGGCGCCGACCCGCGGGAGTTCTCACCCTGGCCGCTTCCTGGCTCTACATCATCTTGGCCGGCGCACCACCATCGGCTGTGAGGGCAGGCGCGATGCTCTCGGCCTACCTGCTCGGCGTCGTGGGCAAGCGACAGTTCGATCTCCCCCAGAGCATCGCCGCCGCCGCACTCGTGATCCTGGCCGTCTCGCCCTACCAACTTTTCAACGTCGGCTTTCAACTCTCCTTTCTGGCCGTCCTGAGCATCGTGTGTCTGACCGAGGATTTCTATGCCTTGCTGCGGCCGCGCGAGCGGCTGATTGACCGCTTGCTCGGTCCAGAGGGCCGAACTTTCTGGCGCCGCGCCCGCCGCTGGCTCCACTCCCGCGCCGCCATTCTCGTCGCCGTCTCGACCGCCGCGTGGCTTGGCGTTTTCCCCCTCACGGCCTACTACTTCAATCTCGTCAGCCCCGTCGGCATCCTGATGAACCTGGTCGGAGTTCCACTGGTCGCTCTACTTGTCGTCCTCGGCTGGGTTCACCTGGCGGTGGGCTGGATTCCCGTGGTCGGCGGCATCACCGCGCGGCTGGCGGACGGCATCGGTTGTCTTCTTGCCCAGAGCGTCTCCCTCGTTGCCGACGGCAGGGTGGGCTGGACATATTGCACGACCCCCTCCCCCATCTGGATAGTTGCGTATTACTTGCTAGGACTGGTCATCGTGGGGCGAGCGCGGTTGGGCATTTCGGGCAAGCGCGCCGCCGCATTGTGGTTCGCGGCCATCGCGCTCTATCTCGGCCTCACCCTCAGCCCGAAGAGTCCCGACGGCCTCGAGTTGACCGTTCTGGACGTCGGCCACGGCAGCGCGAACGTCCTGCGGTTCCCCGACGGCCACGTCGCGCTCTTCGACTGCGGCAGCTACGGGCGCGACGATGTGGGCCGTTGGGTCGTCGCACCTGCCCTGTGGGCGAAGGGCGTCAGGAAGATTGACCTGATGGTCGTCTCCCACGCCGACGCCGACCACATCAATGGCATCCCCGCGCTCCTGCAACGATTCCCCGTCGGCCGCGTCGTCCACAGCCCCGTCGTCGAGGATTCCGAGGCCGGGCGGCAGTTGGTCGCGATGCTCGACCGCCACCGTGTGCCGCACGAGTCAGCGCGTGCGGGTGACAGGATTCGCATCGGCCACCACACCATCGAAATCCTCGCCCCGACCGACTGGACCCTCGAGAACCTCGGCAGGAACCAGAACGAGAACTCGCTGGTCGCACGCCTCGAACACAGAGGCAAGCGCATCCTCCTCACGGGCGACCTCCAGGATGCCGGCGCCACCATCCTCCTCCGCAGCGGCCAGGACATCCGCGCTGACGTCCTCGTCGTGCCCCACCACGGCCACAAGATGGCGCGGACCGAGGAATTCGCCCGCGCCGTCGCCCCCTCCCTCGCGCTCGTCAGCAACCGCATCGACCACTTGCCACAGGAGACCGTGGCCGCCTACCGCGCCTGCGGCGCCCGCGTCCTCTCGACCGGCGACCATGGCGCCATCGCCCTCACCATCCGCAACGGACAACTCGAGGCCAAACCCCTCCTCACGGCGCGGTGTAGTGGGATTTGAGTTTCGGGAGGAGGGCTTTGAAGCGGGTGTAGAGGTTGGCGTAGCGCTCGCGGGCCTTCGAGGGGCGAATGGTCGTCTCGCGCAGGCGCATGGCTTTCTGGGCTTCCTCGACGGAGCCGAAGCGTCCCGTCCCGACGAATGCACAAATGGCCGCGCCGAGAACCGTGGCCTCTTTCTGTTCGATGGTCGTCACTGGCAGGCCAGTGACGTCGGCGCGGATTCGGTTCCACAATTGGTTCTTCGAGCCGCCGCCGACGACCCTGATGCCTTTCGGCTCGAAGCCGGTGGCGGCCTGGAGCATCTCGATGGCGAGTTGGAGTTGATACGAGAGGCCCTCGAGGGCGGCGCGATAGACCTGGCCACGCTCGGTGGTTATCGTCAGGCCGAGGATGGTGCCGAGGGTGTTGTAGCGCTTGGTCGGGCCGGTGCCTGCGACGAAACTGGGAACGACGACCACGCCTCCGCTGCCTGGCTCGTGGCCGCTGCCCTCGCGGACCATGGTCGGGTAGAGTTTCGGGGAGCCGTCCACGTCGGCGTAGAAGTGGCGAGCGAGCCACTCGAGGACCCCGGAGCCCATCATCAGGAGTTGCGGGTCGAAGAGGCCGGGGAGGGCGTCGGCCTCGATGATCAGGCCGCCGTCGAAGCCGGCGCGATTGGGGCGGAAGGTCGGGACGCGGGCCATGAGAATCTCCCACGTTCCCGAACTGAGGATTGCCTCGCGGGGGCGGGCGCCGGAGCCGATGGGGGCGAACTGGGTGTCGTGGCCGGAGGCGGTGACGGGTGTGCCGGCGGGGATGCCGGTCGAGCGGCTGGCGCGGCCGGTGACCGCGCCGATGACCTCGCCCGACTCGACGAACCGCGGGAAGAACCCGGAGTCGAGGCCGGCGAGGCCGAGGAGTTTCTCCGACCACCTTCTGCGACCCAGGTCCATGGCCATCATGGTCGAGGCGCCGGTGTAGTCAATGCTCATCTCGCCACAGAGGCGATGGCTGAGCAGGCCGGCCATCATCATCCAACACTTCGCTCGCTCGAGGGCCTCGGGCGCGTTCTCCCGCAACCAGATGAGCCGCAGGAGGGTGTTGAACGATATGACCTGGTAGCCTGTGGTTCTGAAGAGTTCCCAGGCGGAGACCCTCTCGGAGATGGCTTTCGCGGTGGGCTCGGTGCGGGGGCATTGCCAGCAGATGGGGGGATAGGTCAGCGAGCCGTCTGGGGCGACGGGCGCGCCGTCGGCGCCCCAGGTCGTTATGGTCACGGCCTCGATGGCTGCGGGGTCGAGCGATGCGCAGACCTCGCGCGAGAGACGGCACAGGCGCCGCCAGAGGGCGTCGAGGTCCCAGACGAGCCAGCCCTTCGGCGCGCCGCGCTGCTGCGACGGGCCGCTGCGGGCGCCGGCCATCGCGACGATCCGGCCTCGCTCGTCAACGGCCACGACGCGGGTGGTCGTGGAGCCGCAATCCATGACAATGACAACTTTCCGACTCATCGGGTGCCTCCGTGGTCAGTGGAGCCTCTGGCGGGCGTCCTCGTCGGCCTGGACGGCCAGGATTTGGCCGAAGTAGAGGGTGTGGAAGTCGCCGCGGGCGTAGCATTCGCTCAGAACGTCCTCGGCCAGATTGGTTGGCTCGACGTTGTTGCGGTGGAGCGTGCGACACTCGTAGTGGACGATGCACTCGTGGATTATCGGAACGGAAACCCGGGAAGCCGGGCCGAGGGTGAGGCCTGCGGCGGCGATCTTGTCGAGGTCGCGGCCCGATTTCGTCCCGCAGAGCATCACGGCCTCGGCGAGGTCGGGGGTGGGAACATTGACGGTGAAGTCGGGGTTTTCTTGCAGGAGTTTCCAGGTGTGGCGGGAGTGGCGGACGAGGACGGTGAGGACTGGCCTTCCCCAGATGATTCCGAAGGTTGCCCAGCCGATAGCCATTGCGTTGGGGCGGCCATCCGCCCCCTGGCTGACGAGCAAGCAGCCTGGCTCGGCGAGGGCCTCGAGGGTCTCGAGGAGGTAGTCGTTCGGGCTGGCGGTGGTCTTAGCCATCTCGACCTCCGAGCGGGTAGGTCATGCCGTCGCGTGCGGCGATGACCTCGATTCCGGTTCGATCGGCCATGCGCGCGGCCACTTCCCAGGGTTTCGCCCTGAGCATGTTCATCCCAAAGTGGGTGATGATGGCGGTGCGGGGGCGGATGTCGGCCACCAGGCGGGTGGTGTCGGCAACGTCGAGGTGCTGGATTTGCCTCTTGCGTTCCGGCTCGACCTCGTAGAGGACGACGTGGAGCACCAGAAGGTCGCAGGGGCTGTAGTGTTCGGCCAGTTCGGGGAAGTAGAGGGTGTCGGTGATGTGGCTTATGGTGGTCTCAGGTGAAAGGAGGCGGAAGCCGTAGGTCTCGACCCGGTGGAGATGACGGACGGGTGTCGAGAGAGTGAGGCCGGGGGCCAGTTCCCACTCCTTGCCCTCGCCGAGGGTTTGGATATCCGCGAGGTAGCCCCGGACGTAGCGAAGGACCACCGGGTCGCCCTCGAGGGCTTCGGCGGGAGCGAAGAGGGTGCCTCGGCGCGAGTGGCCGCCGTTGGTCATCGCCTCGATCATCACGTTCACGTCGCCCGAATGGTCGAGGTGGGCATGGGTGAGGAGGATGGCATTGAGTTTCGACGGCTGGACCTTCGGGCGGCTGGCGTGGCAGCGGACGAGGCAGCCGGGTCCGGGGTCAACCAGGAGATTGAAGCCGGCCAGCGAGTAGACGAGGCCGGCCGACGAGCGCGCCTGGCGTATCATGACGAACCGCGCGCCGGCCGTGCCCAGGAACTTTATGTGGTCGCCTGCCATGGCGCCCTCCGAACGACGGGCTTATTGTAGGGTGGCGGCCGGCCGAGTCAAGCAGGCCCTGTGGTCTCACTGGCGAGAGCGCACCGTCGCAGTCGTTCTGAGGCGTAGCTGGTTAAGAGACTGGGGTCGGGGCTTGTCAGGCGCCCTCGGTTTCGATCGTGGCCTTGGCCTTCAGTTCGTTGGCGTGTTGTTCGATCCGCTCGTTCCGCCGCCTGGTGCGGAGTCGGTCGGCCACGGCGTCGCGGACCTCCTCGAGGGCGTAGGGCTGCGGGGGTCGGCGGTCGAGGACCTTGGCGATGTGGAAGCCGAAGCGCGTGGGGAAGACCTCGCTTACCTCGCCCACAGGGAGGGAGAAAACCCTGTCCTCGAACTCCTCGACCATCTGTCCGCGCGGGAAGAAGCCGAGGTCGCCGTCGTTCTCCGGGCAATCGGAGTGTTTGCGGACCATCTCGGTGAAGTCGGCGCCCTCGAGGAGTTGTTGGCGGACCTGTGCGAGCGCATTCTTCGCCCCCTCGGGGTCAACGTCGAAACTGACGTGCTTGACGATGTGAGCGGCCCGGACCATCTCGGGGGCCATGAACTCCTCGCGGTGCTCCGAGTAGTAGGCTTCGACGTCGGCGTCGGTGGGCTCGCCCAGGTCGGAGCAAAGTTCCTCGAGCAGGCGGCGCATCCGCAGGTGCAACTCGACCTCGCCCCGCACCTCCTCGATATCCACGTTGGGGTCGAGGCGTGGGCGGAGTTGGTCGAGGACCAACTCGACGTGCTCGGGCGGGACGGGTCTGGGGTCGTTGCGCGCCTCCTGGGAGAAGAGGACGCGCTCGATGAGGTTCTCCCGTGCCCATTCGGCAAGGGTGGCCTCGCGCTTGTCGGGGTCTTCCTCGGGGAAGGCGGCCTCGTACTGCGGACGCATCCGCTCGACCTCGAGGGCCACCTCCTCGTCGGTAATCTGCTCGCCGTTCACCACAATGGCCATGAGGTTTCTCCAAAAAGAGGCGTTGGCCACCCGCCCAGATTCTACACTATTGGTGCCCGCACTGCAATGGCCCGATTCTCCTGGAGTGTGGCCCCTGATTATGGGGTTCTCGATAACCCCATCGGCGGCGGGTGGGG
>CAYYCI010000175.1:0-7846 GCA_964470215.1 uncultured Planctomycetota bacterium | reverse complement strand
AATGAGGCGGGGGTGTGCCTCTTGGCACACCCCGTGCGCCCGTTTGGCCGCCGGCGTAGTAGTGCGACTCCCCGGCATCTGGGACGGTAGCAGACAGCGGGCCGCGATGCGAGCGTCATGGGGTTCTCCTGGAGACGGGTAGGCATCACCAACCTTGCCACCTCCTACAGCGGGCTGGGGGACTACTCGTCGCCCATTGCGAGCGTCCGCTCTGCGTTGTCTTTGTGTCCTCAGTGCCTTTGTGGTGAGTCGATCCCACGTGGGGCGAGACGCCCCGCCTATACGAGCACGGTTTTCCTTTCATGTGAATCGAGCGGCGTTGGGGTGCTTCTCGCTCGTCCCCCCGCGTCCGAACGGGCACGGGAGTGCCGTGCCCCTACCTCCGCGTCGCGCGGCGCCAGCCCGGCGAGAACGCTCTGGGTGGAATGTGCTTCTGTGGTGATATCGAGCCGAGGCTGAAGAGGCCGGTCGCGGGGGTCAGGCCATGGGGGCGGCGCCGTTGCGGAAGGCGTCGGGGTCTATTCCGAAGGAGCGGAGTTTTTCGTGGAAGTAGGTGCGGCCCAGTCCGGCCTGGCGAGCGGCCTCGGCCACGTTGCCTCGCACTCGCTGGAGGAGGGCCTCGATGTACTGCCGCTCGAATGCCTTCTTGGCCTCGCGGAACGAACTGGCGGTCAGCGCCCTGGCTCGCGAGGTGGGCCGGTAGCATTCGGGGATGTGGTCGAGGCGGATGACGCTCTCGGGGACGAGGACGACGAGTCGGCGGACGAGGTTTTCGAGTTCGCGGACGTTCCCCGGCCAGCGGTATCGTTGAAGTGCCTCGATTGCTTTTGGCTCGAGGGAGCGGTCGCCGGCGCCGAGGCGATGGAGGAAGTGTTCGACCAGGAGGGGGATGTCCTCGGGGCGCTTTCGCAGCGGGGGCATCTCGACGGGGACGACGTTTATGCGGTAGAAAAGGTCCTGTCGGAATCGGCCTTCGCGGACGGCGGCTTCGAGGTCGCGGTTGGTGGCGGCGACGACTCGGAGGTCCACGGGGATGGCATCGGCGGAGCCGACCCGCCGCACCTCACCTTCCTGGAGGACGCGCAGGAGTGCCATCTGGAGGCTGGGGCTGGCGTCGCCGATCTCGTCGAGGAAGAGGGTGCCGCCGCTGGCCTTCTCGATGAGGCCGCGCTTGCGCCCCGTGGCGCCGGTGAACGACTGTGGCTCGTGGCCGAAGAGCTCGTTCTCGAGGATCGTGTCGGTCATCGAGGCGCAGTTCACCGGGACGAATCGGCGCTTGTGGCGCGGGCTCCAGAAGTGGATGGCCCTGGCGGCGAGTTCCTTCCCGGTGCCGCTCTCCCCGAAAATCAGGACCGTCTCGTCGGTGGGGGCGACGCGGCGGACGGTGCGATAGACGGTCTGCATTGCGGGGCTGGTGCCGACGAGGCCGGGCAGGGGTGCGGTCTCGCTGGTTCCGTTGGCAATGGGGTGGGTGTGGGAGCGGTAGCGGAGGAGTTCAAGTTGCTTGTCGAGGATGACGCGGAGTTGGTCAACGCGGAACGGCTTGGGGAGGAAGTCGTCGGCGCCCTGCTTGACAGCCCGCACGGCCAGTTCGATGGTGGCGTAGCCCGTCATGATGACGACGTGTAGGGAGGGAGAGAGGCGCTTGGCCCTCCTTGTGACCTCGAGGCCGTCGAGGCCGGGCATGCGGACGTCAATGAGGGCGAGGTCGAAGTGTTCGTTCTCGATGCGGCGGAGAGCGGCGGCTCCACAGTCTGCCTCGGCGACCTGGCACCGCAGGCGGCGGAGGCAACTGGCGAGGAGTTTCCGCACGCCTGGCTCATCGTCCACGACGAGGACCCGGGGCCTCGGTTCACTGGCGGTTGTCGCGGCGAATGTTGGCATTCACGAGCTCCTCGGTTCCCCGCAGGTTGTGTTTCTTGAGTTTGACGTGGAGGGTCTTGTTGTCAATTCCCAGGATGCGGGCGGCGGCGCTCTTGTTGCCCCCGGTGTGGCGGAGGGCCTCGAGGATCGCCTCCCGCTCGACCTTCTCGACGGCGCGGCGCGTCCGCTCCCGCAACGGCAGGATGACCCCGCCCGCAGGTGGCCCCGGCGCCTCGGCCTGAGGGAACCTCAGCCCGAGGTGTTCTGGGAGAATTTCCTCCCTGGCGACGAGGACGGCGCGGCGGACCGCCTGGCGCAATTCTCGCAGGTTCCCCGGCCAGGGGTAGTCCAGGAGCACCTGGAGGGCCTCGGGGCTCGGCCCGCGGACCTTCTTGCCGAGTTCGCGGTTGGTCTCGTCGAGGATGCGCTTGGCGAGATAGACGATGTCGTCCTTGCGTTCGCGCAACGGGGGTATGACGAGCGAGCATTCGGCCAGGCGCAGGTAGAGCTCTCGTCGGAAGAGGTGACCGGCCAGAAGTTCGCGCAGGTCCACAGCCGTCGAGGCCACGACCCTGGCGTCGAGAACCCGCCGCTGGCCGCTGCCGACCCGCTGGAACTGGCGCCCGGTGATGAAGTCACGGAGGCGGTCCTGGACGTTCAGCGGGAGGTCGCCGACGCTGGCGAGGTAGAGCGTTCCCCCCTCAGCGAACTCCAGTTGGCCGGGCCTCCGGCCGTTGTGGCCGTCACCGGCCTCGCGGCCGAAGAGTTCCACCTCTGCCAGTTCCGCCGCCACGACCGAGCAGTCAACGGCCACGAACGGCCCGCTCGCCCTGTTGGAGCGATGGTGGATCGCGCGCGCGACGAACTCCACGCCCGTGCCTTCCTCGCCGGTGAGAAGGACGGGAAGGTCGGTCGGAGCGATGTGGCGGACGCGTTCGGCCAGTTGCGCTATCGGCTCGCTGGTGCCGAGGACTCGGGTGAGTTCCGAGGCGCCGTCGAGCCGCTCCTGTAGGTCGCGGACGCGTCGCCTCAGGCGGCGATGCTCGAGCGCACGCTCGACGATTGCCACCACCTCGCCACCGCGGAACGGCTTGGTCAGGTAGTGGTAGGCCCCCATCCGCATGGCCCGCACGGCGGTCTCGACGTCGTCGTAGCCCGTAATCATTATGACGGGCAGTTCGGGGTCGGCCTCCTGGAGGCGCTCGAGGACCTCGAAGCCGCTCATCCCGGGCATGCGGATGTCGAGGAGGATGGCGTCTGGGCAGACGTTGCGTGCGGCCTGGAGGGCCTCGAGGCCGTCCGATGCCTCGATGGCCTGGTAGCCCGCCCTGGCAAGCAGGAATGCGAGACACTCTCGGACGCCGCGGACGTCGTCCACGACGAGGACAGTCGGCGGACTTTCGGCGGTCACTTCCACCCTCTCCGGCCGCGTGGTTGGAGCGGCGGCCCTGGCACGGGCGCCATAGCGCCCGCGCCACATTGCCGTTGCCATCCTACCACAGCGGCCCTGACCTGTCAAAACGATTTCGATGGGGCTAAGCCTCGACGTCGAGGATGTGCCCCGACGAGCCGCCAGAGGGGCCGAGCGGGCGCTGGCCGTCCTCGAGGACGGCAGGCGGCGTGGGTTCCTCGCGCGAGGTGGTTGCTTCCTCGCCGTCGTGTTCAGCGGCCAGTTCTTCCCCGAAGGAACGCCCCTTGCCCTTCTTGTCGCGGCCCGAGCGGGCGACGCGGTGGGCCACGAGCCCCGGAGTGATCGGCTTCGGTGCGAGCGGGCTGTCCATTGTTCTTGCCTCCCGTCAGGGCAGCCTCACGAGATGGCTTCCCCGCCACTGGGTCTCCGACCGAGGGTGGCCAGATAGGCCCGGAGCCTGAAGAGGGCGCGGGAGTGGATTTGGGAGACCCGCGCCTTGGTGACCGAGAGGAGTTGTGCTATCTCCTTGAGCATCAAGCCGTGGCGATAGTAGAGGGTGATGACCTTGCGGTCTGGTTCTGGCAGGCTTTCGATTGCCTTTGCCAGAATGGCCTCGCGCTCGCGCTCCATCGCCGCGGTCAGTGGGGTTCCCGAGGCCACGTCCACCGCCCACTCGATTATCTGCTCGCGTCCGCCGTAGGGCGTGCGGTATGCGGCCTCGAGGGAGAGCATGTTGCGGACGCCCATCGCGCTCATGGTGCGCTGGACATCTCTGGGGCTGGTGCCGAGGTATCGAGCGATCTCGGCGATGCTCGGCGGCTTGCCGTCCCGCTCGGTCAGTTCCCGACACGCCACCTCGACGGCAGCCGCGCGCTGGCGCACCGAGCGGGGGAGGACGTCGTGTCTGCGGAGTTCGTCGAACATGGCGCCGCGGATGCGGGGCACGGCGAATGTGGCGAACTCCACCCCACGCTCGGGGTCGAAGTCCTCGATCGCGCCCATCAGCGCCAGAACCCCGACGCTCGCCAGGTCCTCCTGGCTGAGGCTCGGAGGGAGCGAGACAGGGAGGCGGCCGAGCACGTAGCGCACGAGCGGCAGATGGGCGGTCACGAGCTCGTTGCGCGCCCGCTCGTCGCCCTCGCGCTTGTAGCGCCGCCAGAGTTGGCGCATTGCCTCGTCCACGTCGCTGCCTCGCTACGTTCAGGCCGCTCGACGCGGCTCCTCGACTCCCGGGGCCTCCGGGGTAGTCGCGCCGCCGGCGGGCGGCGACGCCGACTGGGGTTCACCCCTCTCTGGCGGCTCGAGGGCCTCGATGGCCACCCTGGCCGGGAAGCGACCGACCACGGCCACAACTGCGGCGGCCGCGGCCCCTCGCAGGACCGCCACATAGGCTTCCGCCCCGGCCAGGATGCCCGCCAGGGCCACGACGAAGAGCACGAGCACCGAGCACTCGAGTGCCCACTCCTTGGCCTTCAGTTCTTTCACCTCGGCTTCCTGTTGCATCGTCTCCTTGCTCCGAGTTCCTCAGGTGCCATCACTGCGAGGCGAGGAGACATTTCAGTTCCTTCGTCCCATTTGGCGCGGCGGTCGGCTCCCGGGCGCGGCTATCGGGGTGGCGGCCCTCTGGCCGCCGGCCCGCAAGCGCGCCGCTACACTCTTCAGGCAGCGCGATGCCTGGCATCGCGGATACGCCAGGGCGAACAGAGCCCGTTCCTGTGCCGCGGTCACCACGTAGGGGTCGTCGGCCACGAAGCCGAGCGATGCGGGCTGGAAGCCCAGCCGTCGGGCCGCGACGCCGATGATCGCGTTGGCGGTCTTCGTGGCCTCGAGGCGGGTAGCGGCGCGGCAGACGACCAGCCCCAGGCGGCTCCCCTCGACCCTCTCAGCGCACATCTTGAGTGCCGAGTATGCCTCGACCACGGCCCACGGCGCCGCGACGACGGCCACCTGGCCTAGCGGGGCGAGGAGGGGAGCGGCGGCCGGCGTGGCCTCGGCCACCACGAAGCCGACCCGCCCGGCGATCTCCCTGATGGCCTGGTCGAGGCGGCGGCGCTGCCACGGGGTCAGCTCGTCGCGCCTACCGAGAACCCCACCAGCGGCCACGACCCAGAGGCCCTCAGGGCCGCGCGTGAGCGCTCTGGCGACTGGCGCGCCTTCTCTCACCACGTCGTCGAGCGTCGTGGTCGGCTCGAGGCCGAGGGCCTCGCAAGGTCCGCCGTTGCCGAGGGCGTCGAGGACGGCAACCGGGGAGGGTTCCGTGGCAGCGAGGGTCGCGGCGAGGTTGACCGCCAGGGTGGTGGCTCCACACATCTCGGCGGCCCCGACGATGATGACCGCCGAGCCTCGCGGAGTGCCAGCCAGGCGTCGGCGTGCGAGTGCCAGGTCCTTGAGGGCGGCGGCCTGGGCGTTGTAGTCGAGTGAGCCGGGCATCGCTCAGCGCGCTCCTTCGCTGCGTGTCGTCAGGGTGTGGTCGGCGGCGTTGGGCTCCAAGACGAGTCGAGCCAGGCGAGCGGGTTCGGCCACCTCGAGGCCCTCGGCGGCATCCTGGCCTGTGCCGAGATAGGTCACGGGCACGCCTGCGGCTCCCGCTGCGGCGAGCAGAAGCCCTCCGCGCCGGGCCTCGTCGAGGCGCGTGAAGGCCAGGCGGTCGAAGCCCAGGACGCGATACGCCTCGACCTGGGCGATTGCTGCGTGGATATCGGCATCGGCCGGGATGGCCAGGTGGCGTTCGGCCTGAGGGAAGGCCCCGAGCCAGGCTCCGAGACGCTCCAGTCGCTGGGCCTGGGAGCGGGCGAAACCGGGAGTGTCCACTATCAGTCGCTGGGTGACCTGTTCGGTCTCGAGGAGTTCTGGGACTTCTTCTGGTCCGGCGAGTCGGTGGCAGGGAATGCCGAGGATTTGTGCGTAGGCTTCGAGTTGTTCGGCGGCCCCGACGCGGAAGAAGTCGGTGGTGGCCAGGGCGACGCGCTCCCCTTGGTCGAGAGCGAACCGCTTGGCGAGTTTGGCCACGAGGGTGGTCTTGCCCGCCCCCGGCGGCCCGACTACGATCAGGACGTGGGTGCCATTGGTCTGCTGGGTCTGCGGTGCGACCTGGAAGCGTCGGGCGAGGACGTTTCGCAAGTGGTCGCGGAGTTCCCCGCCGCCGGCGTTCTCGCGCTCGGCGACGGCCTCCCTGGCGATGGTGGATGCGCCCTGGCGGTCGAGGCCCTGTGCGGCGAGTTCCTGGATGAGTTGACGGACGGGTGCCGGGGTGTCGAAGGGTTCGGCGTCGGTGAGGAGCCTGAGGGCGTCGCGGACGTCGGCGATCTCGGCCTCGACGCTGCGGAGGTTTGCCAGTTCGGCGGCCCAGTCAATCGGCACGAGCGCGCGGGGGCGGCGCTCGGGCGTGGGCGGTGTCTCCTCGATTCCCACGACCACCTCGACGAGCGGCTTGCGGAGGAAGCCGAACGGCCCCCGCGGGGCAACCTTGCGCGTCTCGATGATCAGGGCCGAGGGCCCGAGGGTGGCCTTGACCCTCGCAAGGGCCTCTTCCATCGTGGTGGCGCGGAAGGTCTTGATGATCATCCCTGGTCCTTAGCCTGCTGCCTGTTGTTCCTTCTGGCTCATGGTCACCGTGGCGACGACCTCGACGTCCACGCCCGGGAGCACCTCGTTGTATGAGACGACCGAGACGCCGCGGAGGGTCGGGCCGATGAGCGAGCGGACGTGTCGGCGTATGGCCGCGGGGGTGAGGACGACCGGGTCGAGGCCGCGGCCATAGGCCGTGGTGATGGCTTTCGAGACGTTCTCGAGCAGGGCGCGGGTGAATGCCGGCTCGAGCGGCATTGCCCTCTCCTTCGAGGCGAATGCCTGCATGAGGCGTTGTTCGATGGCCGGGTCGAAGCACACGGCGTGGAGCTTCCCGTCGGGGCCGATGTGTCGCGAGCAAATGGTGCGAGCGAGGCTCTGGCGGACGAGTTCGGTGAGCACGGCGGGGTCCTTGACCTGTTGGGCGTTGTCGGCCAGGGTCTCGAGGATGGTGGCCAGGTCGAGGATCGGGACCTGCTCGCGGAGGAGGTTCTGGAGGACGGCCTGGACGCCGCCGACGGTCATGAGGTTGGGGACGAGTTCGTTGACGACGGTTGGTGCTCGCTGCTTGAGGTTCTCGAGGAGGGCCTGGACGTCCTCGCGGCTGATGATTTCGTGGGCGTGGCGCTTGATGATCTCGCTCAGGTGGGTGATGAGGACTGCGGCTGGCTCGATGACGGTGTAGCCGGCCAGTTCGGCCTCCTCGCGGCGCTGCGGCTCGATCCAGAGCGCTGGCAGACCGAACGCCGGTTCGGTCGTTCGCTCGCCCTCGATCGGCTCGGCGCCGGCGCCGGAGTCCATGGCCAGGAGTTTCTCGACCCGCAAGGTGCCCCTGCCGACCTCTTGTCCCTTGATCCGGATGACGTAGGTCTCCGGGTCGAGTTGGATGTTGTCGCGGATGCGGACGGGTGGGACGACGAAGCCGAGACTGGCGGCGACCTTGCGGCGGACGGCCGCCACCTGGTCGAGCAACCCGCCCTCGCCACCTGGCTCGACGAGTCCGAT
>CAYYCI010000174.1:0-7879 GCA_964470215.1 uncultured Planctomycetota bacterium | reverse complement strand
GTTGGCGAGCACGAAGCCCGCGACGCCAGTCGGCGCGAGATGGTGGATGATGTGCTGCACCCAGGCGAAGTTGGCGTTCCGCACAGGAGGCACGCCGTATTTCCAGCGTTTGTCCTCCCGCAGGCGCTCGCCACCCCACTCCTTCATGTTGAAGGGCGGGTTTGCGAGGATGTAGTCGGCCCTGAGGTCCGGGAAGCGGTCGTTGTGAAAGGTGTCGCCCTGCTCGATCTGGCCCTCGATACCGCGGATGGCGAGGTTCATCTTGGCCAAGCGCCATGTGGTGTAGTTGAGCTCCTGCCCGTAGATCGAAATGTTCCGGCGGGCCCGCCCTCCGTTTCCGTTCCCCGTGGCGTGGGCCTCGATGAACTCCACCGACTGCACGAACATGCCCGACGACCCGCAGCAAGGATCGTAGATCCGGCCGCGGAAAGGCTCGATCATCTCGACCAGAAGCCGGACGATGCAGCGAGGTGTGTAGAACTCGCCGCCTTTCTTGCCCTCGGCGCTAGCGAACTGACCGAGGAAGTACTCATAGACCCGGCCGAGCACGTCCTTGGAGCGGCTCCCCTCCTCGCCCAGGCGGATGTTTGAGAACAGGTCAATGAGCCGACCGAGTCGCCGCTTGTCCACGTTGGGACGGGCGTAGTCCTTGGGCAGCACGCCCTTGAGCGAGGGGTTGTCGCGCTCCACCGCCTCCATCGCGTCGTCCACGAGCCGGCCGATGGTGGGCTGTTTTGCCTGATTTTTCAGGTGCGTCCAACGAGCCTCGGGAGGCACCCAGAAGACGTTTTGGGCGCGATATTCATCGGGGTCTTCGGGGTCGGCGCCCTGGTCGCGCTCGGCCTCGAGCCGGGCGTGAAGCTCCTCAAAGGCATCGGAGATGTACTTGAGAAAGATCAGGCCGAGGACGACGTGCTTATACTCGGCCGGGTCCATGCTGCCGCGCAGCGCGTTGGCCGCCTGCCAGAGCTGGGCCTCGAAGCCGAGATTTGCGCCCGTGCGGTTGGTCTGGCTTCTCGCTTTTCTGGGTCTCCCCCTTCTCTTTGCCATTTTCCAACTCCTATGGGTCAACCTGCCTCGCCCGCCAGGCTTTCCGGCCAGCGGTTCCAGATATTGTAGCCGGTGGCGCTTGCCTGCCAAACCGTCGGCGGAGACAGCCAGGTTTCGGGTCAGTGTACCCCATGCAACTGCCGTAGTTTATGGTTAGCGACCGTCGGGGTCAAGAGATTTTCGTAAGACGCCTCCCGCGAGACAATTGCGTTGTTCCTGAGTTGATGGGGCCAGATGTGATGGGCGGGGGCGAGTGCGCCTGGCGGTGGCTTATGCGTTTGACATCGGGAGCGGGGGGATTATAAGATGAGCTGTCGGAGAGGGTCGGGGCGTCTTGGAAGGGACCGGGTCTGGTGGCTCGACTGGTCTTCAAAACCAGTTGCGGGCAGATAACACTGTCCGTGGTGGGTTCGATTCCCACCCCTTCCGCCATCCCCTCCGCGTTGGTCTTTCCCGGGGTTTGGCATGTCGCGCGATGAACTGAAGCGGCTGACCGAGTTGGTCAGGGCCAGTGGGTGAGCGGCGAAGGCGGGTCCGTGCGACCTGGCTCAACTCGTCGGATCGCTCCCGCAACGGGCCGACCCCAACATCCTTGTTGGCTTGGCCAGCGGGGACGACTCGGGGGTCTATCGCCTGAGCGACGAGGTGGCCATCGCGCAGTCGGTGGACATCCTGACGCCGGTGGTTGACGACCCACGGGTTTTCGGCCAGATCGCCGCGGCAAACGCCCTGAGCGACCTCTACGCGATGGGCGCGGAGCCGCTCACGGCGCTCAACATCCTGGCCATTCCCCCCGGCCTGGCCCCCGAGATTCCGAAGGCCATCCAGGCCGGCGGATTCGAGAAACTCGCGGAGGCCGAGGCCGCCGTCATCGGGGGCCACACCATTGACGACCCCGAACTCAAGTACGGCGTCTGCGTCACGGGCACCGTCCACCCCGAACGGATCGCCCGGAACTCGGGCGCAAGGCCAGGCGACGCCCTCATCCTCACCAAGGCGATTGGCACGGGGGTGGTCTCGACGGCCATCAAGGCGGGGATGTGTTCCGAGGAGCATGCCGCCGTGGCAGCCAGGAGTATGGCGACGCTGAACAAGGCCGCGGCCGAAGCGATGCTGGCCGTGGGCGCGAGCGCTTGCACCGACGTGACAGGCTTCGGCCTCGTCGGGCATCTCCTCGAGATGCTCGAGGCCAGCGGAGTGGGCGCCGAGGTCGAGGCGGCGAAAGTCCCACTCCTTCCCGGCGCGCTCGACTATTGCGGCATGGGACTCTTGCCGGCAGGATCGCTTCGGCTCAAGAAAGCCTACGCCGAGAGAGTGGAGATTGGCGAGGGGGTGGGCGAAGTGCTCACCGACCTCCTCTTCGACGCACAGACCTCCGGAGGCCTCCTGATCGCCACTCCCAGGCCTGAAGAGTTGCTAGCCGCGCTGACCGAGCGAGGAGTTCAGAACGCAGCGGCGATTGGCGCCGTCGTGGCCGAGCCGCTCGGCAGGGTGAAAATAAACTGAGGGGCGCGAGTCCTCGCGCTCCTCGGGCAGTCTCTCGACCGCGTCGGCCCCTCAGGCCGGCGGGCTCTTTTCCTGCGATTGCCTTTGGGCCTCTCTGGCCTTCTTCTCCTCGTAGAGTTTCCTGCACCTGGCCGCCAGAGCCTCGGCTTTGTCCTTTCCCCGGACCTTTTGAATGACCTTGAGAGCCGGCTTCGTCGGCTTGTCGGCCTCGGCGCCCTGGCGCCTGGCGATCTTGTAGCGAACGTAAGCCTTCTTGTAAGCGGCTGCCAACTCTTTCATTCTGTCGTCAACCGACCTCGAAGAGATAACCTCGAACGTCACCTCCCCGGTGATGTCCTTGATCATCACGACCGAGTAGTATCGCGAGGCCGAACTGGCCCCGCAGCCCCGACCGATGCCTCACGCTCCGGAGGCCGTGCGGCCCCAAGAGCCGAGCGCGAGGAGAGCCACAAAGATGGCCCAGAAGGCTTTCCTGGTTATCTGCAAGGCTCCTCGTCCAAATAAAAACTCACCAGAGGCAACGTTTCCATCATACCGCGCCCCCGGGAGATGTCAAATAGTACTTTCAGGACTCCTCGCGCACGCTCGACTCTTCGCCTCGCTTGACATTAGGCCGACCGGCTGGTTGCATAGAGGGACCCAGGACGGGCCAGAAAAGGAGTTAGTGATGGAAAGAGTGACCCGACGGGACTTCATTCGGGCGGGAATGGTGGGTATGGCGGCCGCGGGACTGGCCTCGCGGCTGACGGCCGATGAGCCGAAGCCGCGCCTCGTGGTCGCAACTGGTGGAGGCCCCGCCGACTCCGACCAGGCGACCGAGAAGCGCCTGGCCGCAGCCCTCGAACGCTATGGCGGCCTCGCGAAACTCGTCAAGGGCAAGAAGGTCCTCATCAAGATCAACGCCACCGACGGCGGCTGGCGCGACGCCAACACCTCGAGCCAGTGCACGGGCGCCCTCCTCAAACTCCTCAAGGCCAACCAGCCGGCGAGCATCACCGTCCTCGGACAGGAGTGGGGCGGATGGCGGGCGAAGCGCAAAGGGCTTCCTACTCTCGCCGAGGTCATCAAGACCCACGGCGCCGCCATCAAGCAACTCCCACACTACTGGGTCAAGACCAGCAAGGACGCCTACAAACTCGTCGAGCCGCAGCCGCCGCTCTGGAAGGAATTGATGGTCGCAAAAGACCTCTTCGAGCCGGGAACCGTCCTCCTGAACCTCGCGCGGCTCAAGAGCCACCCCCATTGCGTCTACACGGGCGTGATCAAGAACATCATCGGCCTGACGCGCTGCATGTACGGCTTCCACATGGTGGACGACACGAAGTGGCCGAAGAACGCGGGGGACCCGGCGAATAGCGACGGCTGGCCCCTCTTCCCGCGCAAGTTGGCCTTCGCCCACAAGATGGCCGTCGGCCCCCTCATCGCGCTCAACATCCTCGACGCCAACGAGCCTTGTTTCGGCTGGCGCGGGCCAGGCCGACAGCGCATCCACACCTTCCCCGCAGGGATGGTCATCGTCGGCAACGACCCGCTGGCCATGGACATCTACGGCTGCGCCGTCCTCCACAAGCAGGAGCCGAAGGTCTATCCTGAGCCGACGGCCGACTGGTCGAAGGGCGAGAGCGACTACATCCGCTTCAACCGCACGAAGACCAACTACCTGAAGGTCTGCACCGAGTTAGGCGTCGGCGAGGGAGACCTGGGAAAGGTCAAGATCGAAGAAATCAACCTCGGCTGATATCCCTCTGCTCCGGCCAGGATCAGCCGATCCGCCGGAGGATGTGTTGGGCCATTCGCGCAACATACCCTCCCGTCTTGGCCGCGGCCCTCAAGGCCTGGGCCGCAGGGCCGGCCTTCGCTCCTAGATGATAGAGCGCGGTGGCCGCCAGCAGGGCGGCGCTCGCCGAACGCTCCTTCAGCCCTTCGACCAGGATAGGTAAGCCCTCTTTCTGATGGCCCCAGTCGCAGAGGGCCTCGGCCGCAGCCACCCGAACCGAGAAACTCTCGTCCCCGGCGGCCGCGCGCAGGAGGCCGAAGTACTTGCCCCGCTCCGCTTCCGCGGCGTAGTGGTGAATGCCGAGCACCGCCCAGTAGCGCACAGGGCCGGCAGGGTCGCGGCTCTTGCCCGTCAACGCACTGACGCAGGCGGCGAGGAATCTCTGGCGGTCGCCCTCGAGCCTCTTGAGCCTGAGAATCCGCCTGACGATCCCCGACTCAACCAAGACTTTGCGCCAGTGGGGATGTGGGTGGCAAGGCTCCGGCGCAATGGCGGACTGGCCAGGCTTCCAGGTCACCGTCGCGCTGTCCTTGAAGCCGAGACGGCACGCCTTCGCCGAGAGCGTTTGCCCCGGCCTGACAGCGAGCGGCCGGCTATAGACCAGCCAGCGATTGCCCCGCCGTCCCGCGCCGGAGAGGCGGTACGCGATGGAGGCGCCGGGGGTGAGGCAGGACAGTTCGACTGTGGCTCCGCCGCCTTTGGCCTGGAGGGGCTTGACGCCGGGCGCGGTGGTCTTTTCTTGACGGCCTTCTGGCCATTTCATCTTGTCGAAGTCGCATTCGGGCAGGAGGCCGAAGTCGCCCATCTGCTCCATCCACCGGAAGAGCTCCTCGCGCAGGCGGGCGAGGGTGTCGCGGTGTCTGGGGTCGCTGGCCAGGTTGTGCACCTCGTGGGGGTCGGTCTGGGTGTCGTAGAGTTCCTCGAGGGGCTTGGGACGCTCGAAGTACTGGAGTTCCGGTCCCTTGAGTTTCCCTTCGGCGAAGAGGCGACGCATCTCGGCCATCGTGGGCATCTGGTTCATGTAGGCCACGTCGAGCGAGCGCGGCAGGTGGGGCATGAAGTTGCGGATATACTTGAACCGCTTGTCGCGGACGCAGCGGATCACGTCGTAGGCCTCGTCGACGCGGTCGCGCGCGCCGTAGATGTGGTCCCTGGGCTTGTTGGCCTTCTGGGGGCCGAGGAACGCCTGGCCCTGGAGATGCTTCGGGATGGGGACGTTGCACAGGGAGAGCATGGTGGGTGCGAAGTCCAGGAAGGCCACCAGGTCGTCGTTGACCGTCCCTGGCCTCAGGGCGTCGGGATTTTCGGGGTTGGCGTGTGCTCGCCATTTCTGTGGGACGCGGATGATCAATGGCACGAGCAGCCCCGAGTCGTATATCCAGCGCTTCGCCCTCGGAAGGCCACGACCGTGGTCGCCCCAGAACCACACGATGGTGTCCTCGGCCAGGCCGTCGGCCTCGAGGGCCTGGAGAATCTGCCCTACCTGCTTGTCCATCAGCGTGATGATGTCGTAGTACTGCGCCCAGTCGCGGCGGACGGCCGGGGTGTCGGGGTAGTAAGGCGGGAGTTTGGCCTTGGCGGGGTCGTGGCGCTCGGAGGGCGAGAGGGTGTTCTGGATTTGCTTCCTGCGCCCCGCGCTGCGAATCTGGCTCTCGTGGGTGGTGGTGAGGTTTATGACGCAGAAGAAGGGCTGGCCAGGCGCCCTGCCTCGCCAGTCGTCGCACCGCCCGCAAATGTCCCAGGCCGTCGGCGGAGAGGCAAACTGGTAGTCGGTCTTCGAGCGGTTCGTGCAGTAGTAGCCGGCCGCGCGCAGATACTCAGGGAAACACCTGGCCTCCTCGGGAGGCACCCCGCGGCAGCGCATGTGGTTCGTGCCGATGCAGGTCGGGTACATGCCCGTGATGAGGCCGGAGCGAGACGGCGCGCACACGCCCATGTGGGTGAAGCACCGGGTGAAACGGGTTCCCTGGGTGGCCAGGCGGTCGAGGTTCGGCGTGACGGCGTAGGGGTCGCCGTAGCAGCCGAGGTCGGGGCTGATGTCCTCGACGCTGATCCACAGGATATTCGGCCTCCGGGGGCGGTTTTGCGCGCCGGCGCCCGCGGCCCTCTCGGCCATCATCGCTGCGCCCACGGCCAGGCCGCTTGATTTCAAGAATTCGCGTCGTCGCATCGAAGGTCGCTCCTTCTCAAGCCAGGTCTATGAGGACCGGGCGGCTGAATTCCTTGAGCAGGCACAGCGCCACTATGGCACAAACCACCAGGGCGACCGTGCCGAATCCCCAGGTGGTGTCCATCACCATCCCCAGGGCGATGCCGGCGGCTGGCGGGTGTTCGGTGTTGGTGATCGTCATCACGAAAATCGCCGCGCCGACCGCCACCCCGCCCATGATGACCCGGAGGGTCTCAACCGCAGCGGGGTTGGCCGGATAGACGATCTGGCGCGCCAGCAGCCCCACCACCACCCCGACCGCCAACCCGACCGCATAGCCCCCGAGCAGGAACCTCGGCCTCGAGACGTTTCTTGCCGGGAAGGCGAATGCCACGAACGCGCTCGCCCCGAGCGCCCCCACGAGCGCCGAGCGGTTGACCGCGTCGGTCAGCGCCAGGACGATCACCACGACCGCCGTAGCCAGCGCACACTGAAAGAGGTAGCGCAGGGGGTGGGTCGGGAAGCGCTTGTCGAAATACAGTCGAGCCATCCAGGTCTCCTAGATCCCTCTGTCGTCAATCGCCCTAGAGCCTAGCCGCCCCGCCTGGGACTGTCAAGAGGGCCCGGTCGCCGGCCACCGCGCGGCAGTGCCAAGGTTTGGCTGAAGGGCACTCTCCCGGAGGCCGTCGAGGAGCGCACGAGGACCGTCCGCGCCATCAACCTCCTGGCCCGCTGAGGACCTGTGCCGCCAAACTTGTTAGTCCTAATTGTTATCCAGAGACGCCAACCTGGGACGGGATTTTAAGGGCCGGCTTTCCCTCCCGCGTCCGCTCTTGAGGTCGCAATCGGCGGTGGAGACGGGACTGCGCCGCGCCAAAGCACGCTCTCATGTTGACGATCGGCAACATTGCTTTTTGGCATCGGGACATTGCTAGCTCCTAAAGCTATGGCCCACCAATGGTTACCCCCTGACTCTGTTATGTTGCGGATGATCAACACAGATCTGGCCTGATCTCCGTATCCCTTTGTGAACACGATGGTTAGCATGTTGACATTCGGCAACATGGCCATTACGGGGCGCTAGAGGCCGCCTGTGCGGCCAAATGGGCCGCCGGCAACGTAACTGAGGACTGCGCAATGGTTTGCGACGACGCCTTGCGCTGACGACACCGACCCGCTCCAAGCGAAAAGGGAAAAGGGCGATGGGGACCGGCGGATGGCGCGGTGTGCGTTCGTCGTGGCTAAGTGTAGGTACTGCCGATAGACGCGAATATGTCAACAAGTGGCTGGTCGGCATGCACGAATGGCACGCAATTTGCTGTCGCTTAAAAGTGTTAAGGTGTCTCGAAGGGTGCCCGGGCACGGGAGCTGGCCGCCACGGGGGTTTGCTCGTGAGA
>CAYYCI010000173.1:0-7882 GCA_964470215.1 uncultured Planctomycetota bacterium | reverse complement strand
ACCGTCACGATGTAGAAAATCTGCGACCAGGTGTTCCAGAAAGGATCGCCCGTGGGGTCGTCGAACCACATCCGCCACACCCACGGCCCCTGGAAGTTCAGCCAGCGGTCCCAGGGCCACATCCCCGGCTGGTAACTGGCCTGGAAGAGCCTCGTGGCCTCCCACGACCAGCCCTGGAGCGCCAGGTCGTGGACCCAACACGCGCCGTAGAAGAGCAGGATGAGCCAGAAGAGGGGATTGAGGATGAGCATCAGCGAGAGGCCGCCGACCGACGTGAGGAAGCCGAGCATCCCCGCGAAGCCCAACTTCCAGAAGGTCCGCAGGGGGTGTCGCATGTGGACCAGGTGGGTTTGGATGTAGCCTTTGACCCATCGGGAGCGCTGGCGGACCCAGTTCCAGACCCTCGAGTTGGCCTCTTCCCAGGTGGTCGAGTCGAGTATCTGGGTCTTGTAGCCGAGTTTGTGGAGGCGGATGCCCAGGTCGCAGTCCTCGGCCACGTTGAAGGGGTCCCAGCCGCCGATGGAGCGCAGGACGCTGGTCTTGAAATGGTTCGAGGTCCCGCCAAGCGGGATCGGCGAGCCGAGGCGGTGGAGGCCCGGCAAGAAGAGGTCGAACCACGTGCTGTACTCGATCGCGAACCACTTCGTCAGCAGGTTCTGGTCGGGGTTGTAGTAGTTGAGTTTGGCCTGGAGACAGACGGTCTCGGAGCGCCGCAGGAACCACCGTGCGAGCCTTCCCCGGCGGGCGTTGGCCTTCTGGAAGCCCACCACCGCCTTCTTCAACTGGTCGGGCTCCGGGCGGTCCTCGCCGTCGTAGATGACCAGATACTCGCCGCGAGCACGCTCCAGCCCGTGGTTACAGGCCTTCGGCTTGGTCTTGGGCACGCAGTCGGGCACGACCACCAACTCGTAGTTCGCCGGCAAACGCGCGCGCCGACAGACCTCCTGGGTCCCCCGATCGTCTTCCTCGAGGAGGAGTTTCACGTCGAGTTTCTCCCGGGGGTAGTCGAGGCGGCGAATGTAGCGGATGATCTTCCTGGCCACCTCGGTCTCGTGGTAGAGGGGCACTAGAATGGTGTAAACGGGAAGTTCCTCGTCGCGGAGCGCCGCGAGTTCCTCACGGCTGACCTTGATCTCGCCTGGGCTGACTATCGAGAGGACTACCGCCACCAACTTGTAGAGGATCACGACGATGTAGAAAGTGCAGAAGACGTGGAAGACGTGGAGGAAATGGAGCGGATGCCAGTTCAGGAGCACCACCAGGCCGACCAGGATGGCCAGGTACCACAGTTTCTGGTACCAGGTGAAGACCTTGTTTGCCGTCTCGCCGCGGTGCTTGGCCATGAAGTTTCGCACGGTGTGGTCGGGGTGGGCGCGTGGCTGGCCGGGCGGCGGGGTCAACTGGACCCGCACGGTGGACGCGCCGCCCTCCTCCCCTACCTCGACCACCGACGAGGCGGTCGCCGCGCTCGAGCCCGCCTGGCTGTCGTCGGCCGCGGTCGAGAACCTCAGACACGTCCGCCCCGCCTGGACGATATCCCCGTGGGCAAGGGGGACCGGGCGCCGCACCAGCTCGTCGTTGACGTAGGTGCCGTTGGCGCTGCCGAGGTCCTCGAGCACATACCGGCTCCCATCGTGGCGGATGCGGAAATGCGACCGCGAGGCCTCCTCGTCCAGGAGCACCAGGTCCGCACCAGTCCCGCGCCCCACGACCACGGAGGAGTTGGGCGGCAGGACGAAAGGCGAGCCGGGCTCCACCTGTCCGCCCGAGACGAGAAACAGCCTTGCCGGCATAGAAGTCCTCGGTCTAACACACCGCCAGGCGGTAGCCTTTCCGTCGGCGACGCGCGGATTATACTGGGGGGCGCGCGGGGTGTCAAGAAACCCCAAACCGCCAAACATTTGGGGCGTAACGCCGCCGTCTCGGCCGCAGTGCAAGCGGGACGGTGGCGTTAGGCACGGGAGCAGATTCGTGGGCAGCCACACATAAGATCGGGAACACTCGCAAGGCGAAAGCCGCCCGACCGACCGCACGCCAGCCTGAGCCGAAATCAGAATTTCCCTTGCGCTTGCTGGGCGAAGTGTTATAATGCCGCTAGAGGCGCGAGCGCGCCCCGGTGGCAATTCAGGAGGACCGGCGCGACAGACGGCATGAAGCGCTACTTCTTCGGGCGAGGCCCGAGAGCCATCGCTGCCTTCGTTTGCTACATCGTCAACGGCACGAGGCAGCGAGCCAAGAACCTCCTCGACAGAGAACTCGAACGCAGCCGTCTGAGCCGCCGGGACCGTGACCTGGCCACCGAGTTGGTCTTTGGCTGCCTGCGAAGGCGCGGCACCCTCGACCAGGTGCTCGGCGCCTTCAGCCGCCGACCCGTCCGTAGGATCCAGAGCCGCTTGCTCGAGGTCCTGCGGCTAGGCGCATACCAACTCTTGTTCCTTGACAAGGTGCCGCCCGCCGCAGCGGTCAACGAAGCGGCCAGGTGTGCGGGGCGAGTGTCCTCGAAGGCGGGGGTCGGCTTCGTCAACGCTTGCCTCCGAGCGCTCGCGAAAGCAATCAGAGGCAAGGACGACAGACCCCCTGATGACCCCAGGACCGCCATCCCTCTCGGCGATGGCTTCTGGTGTCATCTCGGCAGGCCGGTCCTGCCCGACCCGAGGAGCGACCACGCGGGTTTTCTGGCAGCGGCCCACTCACACCCGCGATGGCTCGTCGAGAGATGGCTCGCGCGATTCGGGCCCGAGGAAACAACCCGTCTCCTCGAACACGACAACCGCTCGCCGGCCGTCGTGCTCCGAGCCAACAGCCTCCGAGCCAGCCGCGACGAACTCCTCGACCTGTTGGCCCGCCAGGGCCAATGGGCCAAGCCGCTGGGAGAAGACCACGTGGCGCTCGACCATCGCGGCTCGCTCGCGCACCTCGGGCCGTTGCGCGAGGGACTCTGCACGGTTCAGGGGGTGGCGGCCTCCGAGGCCGCAAGGCTCCTGGAGCCGCGGCCAGGCCAGATGCTACTCGACCTGTGCGCCGCCCCTGGCTCCAAGACCGCGCAACTGGCCGAACTCTCCGGGGACGAGGCCACGGTCGTTGCCGTGGACAACTCGGTCGCCCGGCTGCGACTGGTCACGGAGAACGCGCAGAGACTGGGCCTCGGGAGCATCCGACCGGTCGCCGCCGACGCGAGCCGCTGCGGAGACGTTCTCGTCACGCGCTTCGACGCCGTGCTGCTCGACGCCCCGTGTTCCAACACCGGGGTGTTGGCCAGGAGGGTCGAGTGCCGGTGGCGACTCTCGCAGGAGACTATCGAGCACCTGGCCGAAGTTCAGAAGGAGCTCCTCGCCGCGGCAGCAGGGATGATGAAGCCCGGCGGGCGGCTGGCCTACAGCACTTGTAGCCTCGAGCCAGAGGAGAACGAAAGGGTCGTCGAGAGCCTCTGCTCGAGGAAGCCCGGACTGAGAGTGGTGGAGAGCAGGTGCCTGCTCCCCACCCAGACAGGCGACGACGGCGGCTACGTGGCGCTGATCCGCCGCGAAGGCTGAAAACCCAAGCACGAAAGGGGCAAGAAAATGGCGCGCTGGACAAAAGCCCTTGTGTGGCTGGCAGCCCTCAGCGTGGCGGCCTGGGCAGGTGAGACCGACCAGGCAAAGAAAAAGAAGGGAGACGAACAGACCCAGCAGACCCTCACCCCCGAACAGCAAGCCGCCGGGGACCTCATCGAACGCTACCGCCTCGAGCGTCAGGTCCTCGAGGACCAGCGCCGCTACCTCGCGCAACAACACGTCCAGGCCGCCGACAACCACTTCGCCAACCAAGCGTGGGAAGACGCGCTGAGACATTACCAAAAGGCCCTCGAGCTCGACCCGACGAACAAGCGCGCCCAGGAGGGGGTGAGCAAGTGCCAGCGGATGCTCGGGGTGGCCAAGCGGGAGTTCGGCGCGCTCGCGCGCGACTACGCTCGCCAGCGGGCGATCGCCCTGGAGGTCCAGAAGACCGAACTGAACAACCTCTTCGCCCAGGCCAAGGCGCTCTACGACCAGAAGCGCTACCTCGACGCCATCGAGGCCTTCACGAAGGTCAGCGCCAGGGCCAAGTACCTCTCCCCGAACATTGATGTCGGCGAAATCGCAACCCAGGCCGAACTCTACATCCAGCGCTCGATGCTCGCCATGGAGGAGAAACGACGCAAGGACGAGGAGCGGCGCCGCGCACTCGCCCAGCAACACGCCGAGGAACTCCGCAAGCGCCGCGAGGCGCTCATCAGCGAGCGCACCCGCGCACGGCTCCGACAGGCCACGACCCTCTACAACGAAGGCCGCTACGAGGAAGCTCGCAAGGTCTGTGACGAAATCCTGCGACGCGACCCCACCAACGGCGCCGCGGAGAGCCTGCGCGAGAGTTGCATCGAGACCAAGCGCAAGGTCGAAATCGAAAAAGCGCTCAAGGACCGACGCGTCGAGACCGAGCGCCACTGGCAAGAGACAAGGGCCCAGAGCGTCCCATACACCAGACCCGAACCTTACATGCCCCCCGACCGCTTCGAGGAGGTCCGCAGCCGAAAAGCCGTCGTCTCCATCGGCGGCGAGGAGATCAAGGAAGAGCCGTGGGAGGCCAAAATCCGCGACGCCATGCAGAAGAAAATCTCCTTCGACTTCGTCGAAACCCCCCTTCAGGACGTCATCACCTTCATCAGCCAACTCGCGGGCGTCAACATCGTCCTCGACCCCAAGGCCCTCGCCGAGGGACCGCGTAACGTCACGCTCCGAGTCAACGAAATGAGCCTTCAGTCCGCCCTCAACTGGGTCCTCCAACTCGTCAACCTCAAGTACGCACTCAAAGACCAGGCCATCTTCATCTCCAAGCCCGACCTCATCTACGGCGAGGCCGTCATGCGCATGTACGATGTCACGGACCTGACAGTGGACATCAAGGACTTCAAGGGGCGGGCCGCCTCCCTGGCCACCGACACCGGCTACTCCTCCGGCAGCAGTGGATACGGCGGAACCGGAACCGAAGAGATGGCCGAGGAGTTCTTCGACGTGGACGAGGAAGAGGACGAAGAAGACCGCCTCACCGGCCAGAGCCTCGTCGAGTTCATAAAGAAAACCATCGCCCCGGGAACCTGGTCCGACGACACCGGCGTGGGCGAGTTCTGAGAACCCTGCGACCACAAACCCAGCGAGCCCGGCCAGGTCCCCTCCCTTCCGCCGGGCTCGCCTCATGGTGAAGGCCAGGGG
Source organism: uncultured Planctomycetota bacterium (assembly GCA_964470215.1). Classification (GTDB taxonomy): domain Bacteria; phylum Planctomycetota; class PUPC01; order DSUN01; family DSUN01; genus CAYYCI01. The sequence goes on along the minus strand of CAYYCI010000173.1, from coordinate 2,654 downwards.
TGGCGACGTGCCAAACCTGCCATTTCACCCGCCGCCTTCCATCGCCCCTGTCCGCCCCGCCCCTCCGCGCCCACCACAGCCTCCCCCACCCGGCTTGCGCGCACAAGTCCGCCGGCTCCCCTGGTTCGCCATCTCCGCAGTCCTCCACGCCGCGTTGCTCGCGCTCCTGGCCATCATCGTCGTCCGAGAACCTCCTCGACAAGACGAGACCGCTGGGGTCTTTCAGGTCGCTTTCTACCACGGCGAACGAGAGAATCTCGAGGCCCTACCCCTGGAACCACCCAGGGAACCCGAGAGCGAAGAGCGGCAGGAGGAAGTCCTGCCGATCCCGCTGCCCAAGGTCCCACCGCCTTCGCCCCCAGTAATCACCAATCCCCCCCCTCAGGCACCCGACAGCGAGACCACCATCAAAGCCACCCCCGTCCATAATGTCCTCGGCAAGGGCCAACCCCAACGCTCTCTCTTCGCGGCCCGCAGCCCCGAAGCCCGAGCACGCGCGGTGCGCCAGTGGGGCGGAACCCCCGCCTCCGAGCGCGCCGTGGACGCCGGCCTCGAGTGGCTCGCGCGACACCAGGAAGAAGAGACCGGCCGCTGGTCCGATGGCGACCCCCAACTGAAATTGGCCCCCGGCCTCACCGCTCTGGCCCTGCTCGCGTTCCTCGGCAAGGGCCATTCCCACACCCAACCAGGCCCGTTCCGCCACAACATCCAACGCGCCATCGCCTACCTGTTGAGCATCCAGACGCCCGATGGGCGCTTCGGCGAGCCATACCTGCGGGCCGGCCAGAAGGTCAACACCTACCTCATGTACCACCAGGCCATCGCCACCATGGCGCTCGCCGAGGCCTACGCTGTCAGCGCCGACACCGCGCTCCGCGAACCCGTCCGACGAGCCGTCGCATTTATCGAAAGAGCGCAACAGGACGCCGGAGGGTGGGACTACGGCGACCTGCGCACCGGCCGCAACGATACCTCGGTGACCGGCTGGCAACTGATGGCCCTCAAGTCGGCCCACGCCGCAGGATTCCACGTCAACTGGCAAACCCTCTTTGGCGGCATGCGCCACCTCGACCTCTACACCTCCCCCTCCGGCCAGATCGCCTACGCCAATCGCCAGCCTGGCGCCTGGCGACGAGGCCCCGCCATGACCGCCGTCGGGCTCCTCTCGTACCAACTGCTCGGTTGGCCGCGCCGCGCGCCCCTTCTCATCAGGATGGCCGACGCACTCCTCCGCGAACCGCCCGACTGGAAGAAGATCAACCGCAACGACCCACGGGACCTCCCCACCTTCCTCCACACCTTCTACTACTGGTACTACGCCACCCTGGCACTCTTCAACATGGGCGGACGCTGGTGGGAAGAATGGAACCCGAAGGTCCGCGACACCCTCGTTGCCCACCAACGCCTCGAGGGCGACAGGCGCGGCAGTTGGGACCCGCCCGAGGACGGCTTCGACTCGGTCGGCGGCCGCACCTATTGCACCGCACTGAACGTCCTGACCCTGGAGGTTTACTACCGCTACCTGCCGTTCTACCGAGCGGAGACCTTCGAGGCCATAGACATCCTCGCCCGGGCCGCGCGCATCCGCGGCGTGCCCACCACGCGTCGCCTCGCCCTTCGCCTACTGGCCAACTTCCCCACCCGCGAGGCCGAGGACATTCTCTTGGCCGCCCTGTCGGACCACGACCGCGGCGTCCGCGCCGTCGCGCGCCGCTCCCTCGTCCAGCAGCGCTCCCCGCGTGTCATCCCCACCCTGCTGGCCATGCTCGGCGAGGCGGACCCCCTGCTGCGCGCCCAGGCGCTCGCCGAACTCGCCTCGTTCCGCGACCTCGGCCACGCCGAACACCTCATCCGCGCGCTCGCCGACCCCGAATGCCTGGTCCGCGAGCGCGCCGCCACCGAACTCCGCAAACTCACCGGCATGAACTTCGGCTTCCGGCCCGACGCTCCCCCGGCCGAGCGACAGGCCGCCATCGCACACTGGAAAGCGTGGCACCAGGCCCAGAGCACACACCCACCCCCCGAAGGCATCCGCTGCACCGTCCTCGTTGCCGACCCGAACCAACCGGAGACCATCGTCCTGGGCATCGGCTCGCGGCACGCGGTCCGGCCGGGCATGCGCTTCGCGGTCCGGCGCAACGGTCGCCCCATCGCGGTCGCGCAGGCCGTGAAAGTCGAACCCACCCTCACCGTCGCCCGCATCCTCGAGCGGTTGGCCGAGGCGGTGCGAGAGGGGGACATCGCAACCTCACTGCCCGAACCAGCCGTCAGCGAGGCTGGGCACGACGACACTCCCCCAAAGCGCTAGCACACGCCTACCGGGAAAGAGAAATGAGACCGAGGTGTGGTGGGCTTTGGCGCGCTTTTTGCACCGCAATCAATTGCCAGGCGATGAGGAAAAGAATGCCCTGGCCACCTCTCTACTCCGGTCTTCGTTCTGAGATGCCGCAGACCGAATGCCTCGCGCCCTCTCGGCGAAGCATTCTTTTCCTTCTCGCCTGCATTAGGAACCCACGGTGCACAAAAGCGTGCCAAAGCCCCCACCTCCCAAGCGCCTCGGGCCCCACCCGCTGGCTTACTCGATAGTCTCATAAATATGAGCGGCCCCCGCGACGCGCCTGGACTCTGTGGGGGAGGAGCACAGAGGCCGTGGG
>CAYYCI010000172.1:0-7885 GCA_964470215.1 uncultured Planctomycetota bacterium | reverse complement strand
TCACGTAGTCCCACCCCTGGGCCTTCAGCCCGCGATAGAGTTTTCGGACCATGTTTTCGATGGCCTCGTCGTTGGTGGTGTTCAGGCAGTAGAAGCCGCGGGCGGTGAAGAGCGAGCCGTCGGCCTTGCGGACGAACCAGTCGGGATGCGCGGCGGCGATGTCGCGGACGTGCGGGTCGGTGGGGCGATGGACGCGGTGGACCCAGATTCCGGGCTTCATGCCGGCCTTGCGGATGACCTCGACGGCATACTTCCAGCCGCCCGGGTACTTGCGCTTGTTCCAGGTCAGCCAGTTCTGGGGGCAACTGCCATTGCCGATCTGGTAGCAGTTGTCGAATTGCATGTAGATGTAGCCGAAATCCGGCAGGCGCTTCTCGACGAACACCCCGAGCATCGCATCGAGGGTTTTCTGGGTGAAGCCCCCGCGATAGGCCCACCAGGTGCAATACCCGCTGACCGTGTCCTTCCACACCCGATAGGTCCAGGGCTGGTAGTACTTGAAGCCGAGGTGCTTCTGGTAGAAGCGCGGGCGGAACACCACTTCGATGGCCGGCCCCTGGCTCTCCCAGGAGAACGCGGTCTGTTTCTTGCCGACGGTTTTCGGCACGATGCGCGTCCGGCCGTCGGGCGGCCCGGCGAGCGCCCAGTCCCATCGGCGGTCGTAGATGGCGTTGTTTCGCAGGTTGCGGCTCAGGCCCACGCTGGTCCGCACACACTCGAAGCGCTTCTGGGCCTCGGAGGGCGTCTCGGCGGGGAACGCCTCGTCGCTCGCCTCGACGAGGCCGCTGAGGACAAGGCGAATCCCTTCCCTGGGCTGTGCCGGGGCCAGCCTCAGCCGCTGCTCGACCTTCTCGCCGAGGGTTTGGTCGCGCTCGAGTTTCACCCCGACCCCCCGGACTTCACGGCCATTGGAGTCGAGGACCCTGACCCGGGCATCCACGATCGCGCTGCCGTGGTAGAGCAAGCGTAGCGATCCCGCCTCCGCGTTCCAGCGGACCTCGGCCGGCGCGTTGGGTGGAGGCGCAATCTCTGCCGGCTCGCCGACCTCGGCCCCAACCGCCAGGAGGAAAACCACACCAAGGACCGTCAGAATCTCATCCACAGGACACCCTCGCAATGAAAGAGAATCGAAGACGTTGAGAGGAAAAAACCACAGATAGGCTAGCGCATCCTCGCCCTGTTTTCAAACCGGGAGGTGGGACGCACTACCTCGTGCTGGCAGGAGAAGCCCCGCTGGGCTGAGATAGCGGACGGAAATGCCGGTGATCGTCAGTTGCGGGGCTTGGCAGCGAGTGGGATGGTTCCTCCAGTGGCTGGGTAACTCGTGGCGCCGGCACGTTGGCGCGATGGATTGCGACGGCGGCAGGCCGAGGGCCAGCGAGTGGACTCACTTGGTCGGCACGTTCGACGGCCGGACCGCTCGCCTCTACGAGAACGGCCGCCTGGTGGCCGAGAGAGGCGGGACGGCCAACCTCTCGCCGTGGGCCGGGCCTCTGCACGTCGGCCAATACAGCGGCGGCCCCGCACCGCAGTACCAGGTCTTCGGCCAGACACGCGGCCTGCGGCTCTACGCCAGAGCGCTCCGCCCCTCCGAAATCGCCTCGGCGGCGCGGTAGGGTCAACGCCCGCGACCGTCTTCATTCCCACAAAATGGGCCACCTCGTTGCCGAGGCTGGAGAGCCATTCGACGAGGCAAATGGAGATGCCTGAGACTATGCAGGAGGCCCGTGGTCGGCCTCGAGATGGACCGGGGCGCGTGGGCTTTGGCACGCTTTTGTGCACCGTGGGTCCCAAACGCAGGCGAGAAGGAAAAGAATGCTTTGCCGAGACGGCGCAAGGCGTTCCCCTGCGGCGTTTCGGGACGAGGAGCCGGAGTCGGGTGCCAGCCAAGGCATTCTTTTCCTTCTCGCCTGGCAACTGATTGCGGTGCAAAAAGCGTGCCAAAGCCCACGCGCTGCGCGCCGCCCTTAGTTCAGGCTTCCTCATAGATGTGGCTGCCGGGAAGCGCATGCCGCCTTTCCTATGGGACGTGCACTTCTTCTTCTGTCAGCCACGTCGCATATTCCAGGGCCTGGCCTTCTGATTCGTGCGCTTCGTGGCCTTCGTGGATATCCCGAGGGGTCTTGGCGGGATGTGCCGGCGGCGCTATACTGGATGGCTAGAACCGCGTGGTTAGGAGGGGTGGCGATGGCGAAGGCCCCGGAAAAGATCGCTAAAGAAGTCGAAGAACTCCGAAGGCAGATCGAACACCACAACTACTGCTACTACGTGCTCGACCAGCCGGAAATCTCCGACGCCGATTACGACCGGCTGATGCGCCGCCTCCAGGACCTTGAGGAGCAATACCCGGAACTCCTCGTTCCTGAGTCGCCGACCCAGCGGGTGGGCGCCCAGCCGGTCGAGGAGTTCGGCACGGTCCGCCACAGCATCCCCATGCTCAGCCTGGACAACGCCCTCGACGAGCAGGAATTCCGCGAATGGTGGAAGCGAACAGCGGAGGGCCTCGCGGGCGAGCCATTCGAGGTGGTGGCTGAGCCGAAACTCGACGGCCTCGCCGTCGAACTGATCTACCAGGACGGTCGCTTCACCCTCGGGGCCACGCGTGGCGACGGCTACACGGGCGAGGACGTGACCCAAAACCTGAGGACCATCCGCTCGGTGCCGCTGCGGCTCCGCAAGCGCGACGGCGTTCCCTCGCGCCTGGAGGCTCGCGGCGAGGTCTACATGGAGGTCGAGCGTTTCCGCGAGTTCAACCGCCAACGCGAGGCGGCCGGGGAACAGCCGTTCGCGAACCCTCGCAACGCCGCCGCAGGTTCCCTTCGGCAACTCGACCCCCGAATCACCGCCTCGCGCCCGCTCGGGATTCTCCTCTACGGCGTCGGGGTGGTCGAGGGGGTGGAACTGGGAACCCACGCCGAGGAACTCGCCTTGCTGAAGGAACTCGGCTTCCGCGTGGTTCCCCACCGCATCTGCCGCTCGCCCGAGGCGGTGCAGGAGTTCTGGACGGAGATGAACGAGCGGCGCGAGGAGTTGCCCTACGAGGCCGATGGCATCGTCGTGAAGGTCAACAGCCGCGCCCAACAGGAGCGGCTGGGGGTGCGCTCGCGCAGCCCGCGCTACGCGGTGGCATACAAGTTCCCCCCCAGGCAAGAGACCACGGTGGTCCGCGACATCGAGGTCCAGGTGGGTCGAACCGGCGCACTCACCCCCGTGGCCAGGCTCGAGCCCGTCCAGGTCGGTGGGGTGACCGTCTCGAACGCCACCCTGCACAACCAGGACGAAATCGAGCGGAAAGACGTGCGAATCGGCGACACAGTGATCATCCAGCGGGCGGGGGACGTGATCCCCGAGGTCGTGGCGGTGGTCAAGAGCAAGCGAACGGGGAAGGAGCGGAAGTTCCGGATGCCCGACCGCTGCCCGGTCTGCGGGGCGCAGGTCGAGCGACCCGAGGGCGAGGTGGTCGCCCGTTGCATCAACTTCGCCTGTCCGGCACAGGTCAAGGCGCGGATCCAACACTTCGCCTCGCGCGGCGGCATGGACATCGAGGGCCTCGGCACCAAACTGGTCGAGCAACTGGTCGAGAAGGGCCTCGTCCGCAGCCCCGCAGACCTATATTTCTTGAAGAAAGAGCAACTCGTCGGCCTCGAGCGAATGGCGGAAAAGTCGGCCGAGAACCTCCTCAACGCGCTCGAGGCCTCGAAGGACCGGCCCCTGGCCCGCTGCATCTACGCCCTGGGCATCCGCCACGTTGGTGAACACGTCGCAGAGGTCCTCGCCGAGCGCTTCGGCTCCCTCGAGGCCCTGATGGATGCCTCCTATGAGGACCTGGAGGCCACCCCCGAGGTCGGGCCGGTGGTGGCGCGCTCGGTGCGCGAGTTCTTCGAGCGGGAGGACAACCGCAGGGCCGTCGCGCGACTTCGGGAAGGCGGGGTGAAGTTTCCGTCGGTCGAGCCGCGCGCGGCCGCCGACGGCAAACTCGCCGGCAAGACATTCGTCTTCACCGGCGCGCTGAGCCGCTTCAGCCGCAGCGAGGCCGAGGCACTGGTCCGCCAACACGGCGGCCGAGCCGCCTCGAGCGTCAGCACGAACACCGATTTTGTGGTCGCCGGGGAGAAGCCCGGCTCGAAACTCGCCAAGGCCGAGAAACTGGGCGTGAAGGTCATTTCGGAGGATGATTTCGCCAAGATGCTCGAGGAGTAGGGTTGAAGGTTTATTTCGCCGCCCCACTGTTCACCCAACAAGAACGACGCTGGAATCGCCAGGTGGCCGAGGCCCTTGCCGCGGAACTCGACTGCGAGGTCACCCTGCCTCAGGACTTCGCCCGCGACGGCCGCAAGAACGACCCACGCCACTTCGGCGAAATCTTCCGCTATTGCCTCGAGGGGGTCGAGGGGTGCGACGTGGTGGTCGCCGTGCTCGACGGCCCGGACGCCGACTCCGGCACGGCCTTCGAGATGGGCTACGCCTTCGCGCTCGGCAAGCCGGTGGTGGGCGTGCGGACCGACTTCCGCAAACAACAAGAGCGCGGCACCAACCTCATGCTCTCCCGCGCGTGCCGCGCATTCGTCCACGTCCTCTCGTTCAACGAGGACGTCGGGCCGGTGGTCCGTGAGTTGGCGGCTAAGGTCCGCCTTGCCGCGGCCGGGGAGGGCCCGAAGCGGGGGTGAAATTTTCGTGTGGGAATTCGCCACACCACGGCGTAACCCGTTAGTCTGGTTGGCCTTAGTGCCGAAAGGCGGCCAGAGATTTTTTGCCTCTCCGCCCTCAAGTTTTTTGAGGATCGCGCTACTATAACTATTGGGGAGGCCAAGTGAGTTCGGGGATAGGCCAAAGACCGAGGACGAGCGAGTGGGAAAACGCCACAGGCAACCCACCGAGTGCAAGCGGCTCGAGGAACTCAAGCGCCAGATAGCCGAGGGGCAGTACGAGACGCCCGAAAAACTCGAGGTGGCCCTCCGCCGCCTGCTCGCCGACCTGCGTGCCGCAAAGCCCTCGCCGGTCAGCCGCGAGGGTGATAGCGGCGATGAATCTCCTTGAGGCGGCCGCTCTCCAGATGGGTGTAGACCTGCGTGGTCATGATGCTCACGTGGCCGAGCATCTCCTGGAGCGAACGCAGGTCGGCCCCGCCGGCCAGCAGGTGCGTTGCGAACGAGTGGCGAAGCAGGTGGGGATAGACCCGCTTGCGAATGCCGGCGAGACGGGCGTGTTTCTTGACGATCTTCCAGACGGTCGGCCGCGTCAGCCTCGCCCCGCAACGCGAGACGAATAACGCCGCACACGGCCTCCCGCGCAAGAGCCTCGGGCGCGCCTCGGTGATGTAGCGGCGGGCCACATCCAACGCCACCCGCCCCACCGGCACGACCCTCTCCTTGCCCCCCTTGCCCACACACCGCAGATAGCCGTAGTCGAAGTGGACGCTGCCGAGGTCGAGGGCGACGACCTCGCTGGCCCTGGCTCCTGTGGCGTAGAGGACCTCGAGGAGCGCCTTGTCGCGCAGCCCGAGCGGAGTGGAAGTGTCGGGCGCAGAAAGCAGGCGCTCGACCTCCCGGGGCGAGAGCACCTCGGGCAGGCGTCGCCACAGCGTCGGGGAGTCGAGCACCGCCGCAACGTTACGCCGGATCAGCCCCTCGAGGGTCAGATAGCGGAAGAAGGTCCTCACCCCGGCCAGGGTGCGCGCCACCGAGGCCACCGAGTAGCCGCGGTCCTTCATCTCGACCAGGAAACCGAGCATGTCGGTGGTCGTCACCCCCGCGGGATGGCCGACGCGCTTGCGCCGCAGGTAGTCGGCAAAGAGGCGGAGGTCGCGGCGATAGGCATCGAGGGTGTTCCTCGCCAGCCCACACTCGAGGTCCAGGTAACTGAGGAACCGCTCGACAAGGGGCTCGATGGGCATTGGAGATATCTTCTCAACCGCCGCCGAAGCGGGGCGAGCCGACCCCCGGTGGGGTCATTCTCCGAACCGGAATATCTCGCCGCTGAGCCACTGACGCCAGGTGGTCTCGTACCAGGAGTCGTCCTGAGGCAGTGGGCGGACCGGGATCGGCTCGACCCGGAAATCTCCCGGGCCGGCGAGGGTGGTCTCGAGGATTTCGTTGCGCATCGCGAGATTTTCGCTGCGGTGGGGCAGTTCGGTGCCGCGTTTGGTCGGCACCGCCAGGTCGCCTTTGGGGTCGAGGACCATGTAGCCGCCGCGGCTGCCTCCCCCACGCTCGATCAGGGCCTTGATGGTCTGGAGGAAGGCGATGTGGGTGAGGCACAGGTGGATGTTCTGGATGGCGGCGGGGATTTCGTCGCGGGAGCGGACGCGGACCGAATCCCTGGCGATCCGGGCGTGGAGGGCCTTGGCGCCGTTGACGGCATCACCTATGGTGGCGACCGAGCGGATGAAGGCGCCGTGGGCGCTCATCCGCTCCTGAATCTCGGACCGGACCTCCGCCGCCGTTGGGGCGTCGTCGGACGCGCCCAGCAGCCGCTCGATCTCCCCCACCTGGTCCTCGACCTGAGGGGTCGCCAGTTTGAGGAAATCCTCGAGGGGTAGCGGGAATTGATTGTAGAGAGCGGCGATGCGCTGGGCGGCCCTGCGCCCGCCGACCTGGCCGGAGTTGAGCGCGCTGCCGCCTGGCCGGATGCCGTGGGTCCCCGCCAGTTCCCCGATGGGGAAAAGGTGGCGGATGTTCGACTCCCACCACAGCGAGACCTTCAGCCCGCCGTTGTTGTGTTGGGTGCACACGGCACACTCGAGCGGCTCGCGCAGGTCTATGCCGTGTTCGGCGTAGAGTTCGATGCTCTCGGGGTTCATGTGTTGGAGGCGCTCGTAGGGGGTGGGCTGGAGCGCGCCGGAGCGGTCGAGGTAGCGCCGGGCCTCGTCCTCGAGGTCGTCGAGCGAGAAGTCCTTCATCCCCGGGCCGGGGACGGGGTTGGTGGTGAAGTCGAGGAACACGCGCCGCCCGGCGGCGATCTCGTTGTGGACCGCGATGTCCACGAGCGAGGAGCCGAAGTCCTGGAGCCTGCCGGCGTGGAACGGCCACTGGTAGCCCTTCAGGAAGGTGTTGGTGGCCACCTGGCGCATGGTGGGGTAGTAGTCGTCGAGGAAGTAGCGGCGGTCGCTCCCGTCGGCCTTCGTGCTGAAGTAGCAGGGAATGACCTGTTGGTAGGTGCCCGAGAGGTTCCAGCGGAACGTGGTCGAGGCGAGGCCGAACTGGCTCTCGGCCAGGTTGTTGGCGGCGGCCCCGATCTCGAGGGCGATGCCGTGGTTGCCGATCTGCCCGGGGGGATAGACCGAGACCTTGTACATCTCGCCCGGCCCCCCCGTGCCCATCACCACGTTCTGCGCATTGAAGACCACGAGGCCATAAGCATCGTCCCAGAGGCGGTCGTGGTTGATCGCCACGGCGCCGATCACCCGCTTGTTCTCTCCTTGCCCGGCGGTCAGCAGGCGGATGACCTCGTGGCGGTCGAAGATGGGGGTGGCGTTGCGGCGCACCTGGGCCAGGGACATCCGGACCATGAACTGGGAGGTCTTCGGCCCGGCCGAGGTCGCCCGCTGGCGCGGGTCGTGGTCGGTCTTGTAGCCCACGTAGGCCCCGTAGGAATTGAACGGGAACGGCACGCCATTGCGAACCAGGTGGAAGAACTCGGGGGCCGAGCCGAGGGCCTCGACGTAGGCGATGTCGCCGTGCATCATCCCGCCGGCGGTCAGGGCCCGGGCGAATTCCATCGGGCTGTCGGGCACGTCGCCGAAGATGCCGATCTTGTAGTAGGTCTGCTTGTCGGAGCCGGAGTTTGCGGAGGTTCCTCCGCCCAGTTTGTCGGTGACGATTGCAATGTCGCGCACCCCGAGTTCGTAGAGATGCTCGGCGCAATTCAGCGACGCCGCCCCACTGCC
>CAYYCI010000171.1:0-7888 GCA_964470215.1 uncultured Planctomycetota bacterium | reverse complement strand
GTCGTCGTCGCTCTCGTGGGCGCCGGCGCCCGGGCGTCGGCGCGCCAAGATGGCGAGGAGTTTCGGCGTCGCCACATGCTCGAGGACGAAGGGCGCGGCCTTGCGGAGTTGGTCCTGAATGGCCTTGGGCGCCTCGTCAATCGTTCTCTGGATCTCGCGCTCGGAGACGGTGGTCTGCTCGCACCGCAGGACGACGCCCGCAGGGAGTTTCGCCAGGTGGGCGTTGGCGAGGATGCCAGAGGCCAGGCCGGGGAACCGCGCCTGGACGGTCGTGGGCGCGCTGGCCGTGCCGGCCGACACCGCGGCCGCCAGTGCCACAGACAGGGTTGCGACACTAATGCGCAGTTGCATTGGTGGCTCCTTTGTTCTTCGCCAGGTCGTAGCCCAGTTCCTTCCATTTCGCCAGGATGGCGCGCTTGGAGAAGAAGCCCTCGTGGCGGAAGAGTTCCTTGCCATCCGGGCCGATGAAGACCTGGGTGGGGATGACGCGGATGCCGTGGCGCTTGGCGGCCGCGGGGTCCTTCCCCACATCTATGAACTCCACGACGAGTTCCCCCTTCAGTTCGCGCTCGAGGTCCTCGAGAATGGGGGCCATCATCTTGCAGGCCAGACACTTGCCGGCGCCAATGTCCACGAGGCGTGGCCGGTGCGCCTGCGCGCTGCGACCTGCCCCTTGGTCTGACGCGGTCGTGGCGGGTGCGGTCTTCGGGCCACCGCGCGTGCTCGGCACGGTGCAGCAGCCTTGGTGGGCCTTCAGGGCCAGAAGGCCGGCGAACGCTGCGCCGACGACCACAACGATGACAAGCCGGGTAGCCTTTTCCATTGGAGGCTTCTCCTGGTCGTTTCGCCCGGTTGCCGGGCGCGGCCCGACACGAGGGGCCTCAACCGAGCATCTGCTTGATCTCTTCTGGCGATGGCACCTTCCCGGCCACCTTGACCTCGCCATCCACGACCAGCGCGGGGGTGACCATCACGCCGAAGTCGAGAATCTTGGTGATGTCCGTGATCTTCTCAAGGCGGTGCTCGATGCCGAGTTCCCGGGCCGCGGCCTCGACATTCCTGGCCAACTTCTCGCACTTGGGGCACCCGGGTCCGAGAACCTGCAAGACCTTCACGGTTTCAACTCCTCTCGCGCATCGTTGGGCGCTACGGCTGGCGGTCGCGACTTCCCGTTCCTAACTCCCCGTCAGGGCATTGTAGATCATCCAGGCGGAGACGAGAACGAGGAGGGCGCCGAAGAGTTTCTTCAGCCGCGCCTTGTCGGTTTTCAACGAGATGCGCGCGCCGAGGCTCCCGCCCGCGAACGCCGCCGCCGCGAGAACGAGGGCGAGCCGCCAGTCCACGCTCTCGGAGAGCGAGTGGCCGAGGAAACCGCCCAGCCCCGTGAGCGCGACCATGAACGACGAGGTGGCAATCGCCACCTTGAGCGGGACGCCGCACAGCAACACCAGGAGCGGCACTTTGAAGAGGCCCCCCGAGATGCCGAGCAGTCCCGCCACCACCCCCGCGGCTCCCGACAGGGGGATCGCGGCGAGTAGATTCACGGAGTAGTCGTGGCCGCCGAAGCGCCGGCGCCACAGGCCGAAGCGCCGCCCGGACGGGCGCCGGGTCGCGCTCACCGGACGAAACATGAAGTAACTCGCCAGCACCAGGACCAGCGCGAAGAGAATCTTCAGCGTGGAGCCGGGCACGCGAATGGCGAAATACCCCGCCACGAACGCCATCAGGTCGGTGATCGGGTCCACGACCAACGCCAGTTTCCAGTCGATCATCTTCGACCGCCAATACACCAGGGCCGCGGAGACCGACGTGGCCATCAGAATGAACAGGCTGGCCGTCGCCGCCCTGTGGAACGGCACACCAAAGGCCACCATGATGGGCACGAAGAACGACCCGCCCCCCTGACCGAACATGGCGAACACCAGCCCGACCACGAAGATGATCGCCGCGAGCGCGATGAGGAGCGAAGCACCCACGTCGGTCCCCTCACTTGCCCGCCGGGTAGCCGGCGCACGGCACGCACACGTGCCTGCCGCCCACCACTCGCAGGCCGCAGGCGAAGGTCACCTCGCCACACTCCGCGCACCGTTCCCACTCGAACGTGCCCTTCGCTGGCGCCCACTCCACGGGATGCACCTCCCCGACCACGAGTATCTCGGCGTCCGGCAGCGACAGGACGCGTTCGATCATCGGGTCCACGATCTCCGGGGCGATTTCCTTCGGCTCCTTGCCCTCGCGGCGGAGCCGCACGAACTCCGAGGCCATCCCCTGTGCCTGGAACTCCGGGCGGACGGCCACCCGCACCGCGCGGCGGGTCTTCACGTCGATCAGCGTGATCGCGTTCTTGCCATAGTTCAGTTTCTGGATGTTCCCCTTCCCGTAGGTGCAGCCGGTGGCGGTCTGCACGCCGTCCAGGAAGCACATGGCGGCGTGTGCCGGGCCGGTTTCACACAGGCAGTGGAGTTCCTTGTTGCTCGCGCGCTCCACGCCGAGGCGCTCCATCGCGGCCAGCCCCACGCGCAGGCCAAGCGGCATGGCCGGGCACTTGTGGCCGTGGAATGCGATGGCCAGTTCCAGCAGCGCCTTGTCCATCGTCCACTCTCCCTTCATCATGATTATGGCAAGGGCGTTCCGGCGTGGCCCGCCGGCGTTGCCGCCGGGCCTGCGGCGCGGCGAAGCACCACTGTCACTGCGCCCGCGAGCACCAAGGCGAGCGAGAGGTCGAAGGCGGTGAATGCCGCGCGGGTGAGGGCGCTCAGGCCGCCGAGCTTCAGGAGCATCAGCAGGCCGGAGACGACGGCCAGGACTAGCGACACGCCCAGCTCCGCGGCCACCACGCGGCCCAGCGCACCCCGCTTGCCCGACGCCGCGGCGGCGCGGCCGGCCCGCAATTCCGCCAGCAGGGCAACCACCCCCACCACGAGCACCGCAGCGGCCACGGCGAAGTGGTTCGCATCGAGCCACGAGCGCGAGGGAAGCATGTAGGCCATGAGCGCGGGTCGGGTCGCCAGGAACACCGCGGCGAGCGCGCTCGCGGCCCCGACGGCCCACGGCAGTGGCCGCAGGGCGCGCGCCGTCGGACCCTCGCCCAGCGCCCAGGTGATGAGCCACTGTCCCACGAGAACCACCACCGCGCAGGCGAGGGCCACCAGGAGCCCGTAGAGGATGGGCTTGAGGGCCGCCTCGCGCCAAGCCCCCGCTTTGGCCCAGAAGGCGCTCACGCCCAGCAGACGGTATTGCGGCTCGGTAATTGGCTTCGCGGCGACATCCAGCGGGTAGCGGACGACCTGGCCGAAGAAGAACCACGAAGAGGGACTGTGGCAGTCGGTGCAGCCGCCGGCGCCGAGCGCGGCGCGGGCGGGCAGGATGTCGTGGTTGTAGGTGTGGGCGTTGCCATAGGGGGATGCTTCCCAGGGGTGTTTGGCCAGCGTGTGGTATTCGGTGCCGGAGGTGTAGATGCGGTCGTCGCAGGCCCAGACGACGCGCTTGCCTTCGAGCGGGTAGCCGACATCCTTCATGCGCTGGGTGACTGCGGCGATGAGGGCATCTATCTCCTCGGGCCGGTTGACCTCGATGACGCCGTCGCCGTTGTCGTCGGTGATTTTCGAGAGTTGGGGATACCTGGAGGGGTCTTTTCTGTGGGCGACCCACATGGCGTAGATGTCGCGCATCCTGGGCTGCGCGAGGCCGGGTTTGCCCGGGGTCTCGATGGCGGGCCAGGCGGTGTGGATTCGGGTTCCCGGGACGATCTTGCCCTTGTAGCGGAAATACACGGGCTTGAAGGCGTCGGTGGGCTTGTCGTCGTAGCCCATCATCTCCAGGTCGCCGTAGTGGTTCCAGTATTCCATGTTCGGGCCATAGAAGGTCCAGAGGTGTTTCCCCTTGGTCGGGATTCTGGCTCCGGGGTTGAAGACATCGCTCGCGACGAACTGGACCGACTTGACCATGCGCTCCGGGATGTGGCAGCTCTGGCAGGCTATCCTCTCGAGGTGGATGGGTGGGAGGCCTGGGTGTTTTGCGATGGGGGCGCCGAGGCGGCCGGAGGAGTGGCAGTAGGTGCAGGCGGGCATGGTGTTGTCGAGGTCGTCGCGCACGTGGCCGCCGGGGTCGTCGCCCTTGGCGATCTCATGGACTTCCCTGCCGCGGATGCGAGGGTCGGTGGCGTGTGAGCCGGCGGGGTGGCAATCCACACACTTGAGGCCGGCGCGGAGGTGGACATCGGTGCGGGGGCGGAAGTTCGCCCCGCGCTTCTTCCATCCCGGCTTGGCGTGGCAGGCGAGGCACGCCTCGTTGCGCGGCTCGCGCACGATGTGGGGCGAGATGGTGCCGTCGGGGTTGAACTTCGTCTTGTCGTAGGCCACCGTCACCGGCTCGCCCTTCGCCACGGAGCCGGACACCGTGGCGAGGCCGGCGCCGGCGGTGGCGGCCCAGCGGAAGTTCCAGAGTTTTATCTGACGCAGTCGTTCGGCCATGTCGTATTCCGGCAGGTGGCAGATGAGGCAGTCGGCCTCGAGGACCCCGGTCTTGCTCCAGTGGGCCTTGTAGTAGTCGCCGTCGAAATTGTTGTCGCCCCCTGGGGTGAGGCCGCTGGCGGGGTCGGCCATCCAGCGGTCGTAGCGCTTGCCCTCGCGGTCGTATTCGGCCGAGCCGCCGCCGGGGTGGCAGGCGCCGCAGCCGATGGTGATGAAGGTGAACGAGGTCATGTCCATTGCGGCAGCCGAGGAGTTGCGCTTGGGCGACAGATAGAGGTAGAGGGGGGCGGGCGAACACCAGGTGCCGCCGTAGTTGCCCGGGGTGGATGCCCACTGGCATCGGGCGGCCTGGTCGGTGGTGGGTTTTTCGCCCTTGCCCTGCATGAAGTGGTATGCCTTGGTGATCTTGTCGTAGTCGTGGCACTTTCCGCAGGTTTGCCTGGGCGAGTAGGGCTTGTCGGCATTCGTCCCCGCCACCGGGTTGATCGCCTTCCCATCCTCGTCGAGGAGGTGGAAGGGGGGACAGACGCCGAGCGGCTCGGGCGGCGCCTGCCCGGCTAGCGAGGGCAGCGCGAGGCAGAGGGCGGCCACGAGCCCCGAGGTGGTTGCGATGGCGCGTCCGCGCCAGTGGCCAAGAGCGCTTTCGGTCATCATCCGGCCTTCCTTGCACATCCCGGGGTCAGGCCCCGCCAGAACCTCGAGGGCGGCTTGCGCGTCACCATCGAGGACCGCCTGGGCCACTCGCTGGACCTCGCGTTCGGTGAACTCGACTACAGCCTTTCGCTCGGCCATCGTCTCTTCCTCAGGCCACCGCACCGTAGAAGATTCCCACGAAAGTGCTGATGACGACGATGATGAGGCAGAAGACCAGGGTCTTCCGCCAGCCGAGGACCTTGCCGATGACGAGCATATTGGGCAGCGAGAGCGCCGGCCCGGCCAACAGGAGAGCCAGCATCGGCCCGTGGTGCATGCCCAGCTTGCCGAGCGCCTCGCAGATCGGTATCTCGGTCAGGGTGGCGAAGTACCAGAAGGCCCCGATGACGCTTGCGACCAGGTTCGAGAGCAGGGAATTGTCCCCGACGGCACCCGCCACGACCTTCTCGGGCAGAAGCGCCCCGACGAAACCCACGACGAACACCCCGCCGAAAAGGAGCGGCACGAGGAGTTTCGCGAACTCCCAGGTGTTGTGCATCCACTCCTTGACCTCCCCCCGCTCGAACCATCGCCACACCATCGCCAGCACCGCCAGCCCGAACCCCGCCGCGATCTGCCACCGCACATGGTGGATGGCGATGACGAGGGTCTTCGCCTCCTCGACCCGCCGAATCCGCGATTTCGCCAGGGTCACCTTCTCTTTCGCCTCGTGGCCACCCCAGTCCTCGTCCAGTTGGAAGACCACCTCGTCCTTCATCTCCTGGAGAACCACCGCGCGGAAGTGCTGGCCGTCGGTGGTCTCGACCACCACATTCCCCGGGCTGTACCAGTCGCTGAAGACCAGGAAGAGGACCATGCAGGCGAAATAGAGCGCGGTCTTCCAGAGGGGGCGCTTCGGCTTCTCCGGCTCCGGCATCGCCATCGCGGCCTGGACCTTTTGTTGCTCGCCCCGGCGGAAGATGGCCGCCATCAGCAGCCCCACCACGAAGGCGAACCCCACGGCTCCCAGCGCCCTGGCAAGCCCAAGCGAAAAGCCCAGCACCCGGGCCGTTAGGAAGATCGCCAGGACGTTTATCGCCGGCCCAGAGTAGAGAAAGGCGGTCGCCGGGCCGAGGCCCGCCCCCAGGCGATAAATCCCGGCGAACATCGGCAACACGCTGCAAGAGCAGACCGCAAGGATCGCACCCGAGACCGATGCGACCGAGTAGGCGACCCATTTGTTCGAGGTGGGACCCAGGTAGCGCATCACCGACGCCTGGGACAGGAATGTGATGATCCCCCCAGCGATGAAGAGCGCCGGGACCACGCACGCCAGGGTGTGGTTCCTGGCATACCACTGGAGGAGTTTTATCGCCTCGAGCCACGCCGTCTTGACCTTCGGGTGAGAAAGCGGCAGGAAATAGGCCACGAGGAAGACGGCGAGCATTGCTGCGAAGGTCTTCAGTTCGCGTTTCACCATTCGCCCTTTGGTTGTCTTGCCTTTTTGCCAAATGGCCAACAAGGGCCGATAAAAAAACGCCCCACTCAGCGGCTCATCTCGAGTTGAGCCTCCGCGTTCGAGCGCAACACCCCCTCGACGCAAGAGAAGAACTGGAGGACGCACGGACAACGCAGGGAGTAAAAGACCTGTGCCCCGCGCCTCTCGTCAGCGATGATCCCGGCGTTGCGGAGCACCGACAGGTGCTTCGAGACTGTCGAGATGTCGGCACCGATCATCTCGGTCAGTTCGCAGACGCACCTCTCGCCCTGGGCGAGTTCCTCGACGATGAACAGGCGGGTCGGATGAGCCATCGCCTTGATGATCCTTGCCCTTGCCTGTAGGCGCGATTTTATCTTCGTGTCCACGGCGGCCTCCGCTTGCCTCTGTTGGTAAAATACCCAATTGGGCAAGCAATGTCAAGCCCTTTTCCCGAAAACTCTCAAAAAATCCTCCGGGCCACCCGGGTTAGGCCCCGGCCTTGGGGAGCCCCGGGCTGTGTGGCCGCTCCGACGGCGTCGCGCCGGCGGACCTGCGGCGCCCCCAGTGGGGCGAAGAATCTCTCCCCAAGTGCGCGAGTGGCACGGAGGGGCCTGTTTCGCGGGCCGGGACGGCCCGCCTGCTGATTCGGGGGTCATCACCTCACTAGTCAGGCGTTGTAGTCGGGGCGTCCAGCCCAGCGCCTTCGGTCCAAAGCCCGGGCGACGAACGCCGCGCCTGGTGCGCGGACCGACACGGACCCATACGGACACTTCCTTTCGGGGAACAACAAAACCCCGAGGCCGGCGCGGACAGCGGCTAGGACTCGGGCCCGTTGGGTGACTTGCCGGAGGGGTGTCGGGCGCGTACAATCCCCGCCGAGCGATGCCGACGCGGGTCGGCCAAGCGAAACTCCCGGGGTCAGGAGCGGAAGCGGTGAAGCGGTACAAGCGGGCGAGCGACATCCTCGTGGGCTGCATCGGCTACGGCGGGGCGTTCAACATGGGCCGCCAACACCTCGGCGAGATGGCCAACGCGGGAATGACCCCCGTGGCCGTCTGCGACATTGACGAGTCGCGGCTGGAGGTGGCGCGCCAGGACTTCCCTGGGATCGAGACCTACAACTCCGTGGCCAAGATGCTCAAAAACTCGCCCGTGGCACTGCTCGCGATCATCACGCCCCACAACACCCACGCCCGGCTGGCTCTCCAGTGTCTGCGGGCCGGGCGCCACGTGGTCTGTGAAAAGCCCATGGCGATCACGACGGCCCAGTGCGAGGCGATGATCGCCGAGGCGAAAAAGCGCG
>CAYYCI010000170.1:0-7933 GCA_964470215.1 uncultured Planctomycetota bacterium | reverse complement strand
TGATGGCAGCCGATGCATAACTCGCGGTCGAAGAGGACGGGGAAGCCCGGGGCGTCCTTCTTCAATGCCCCGCTCGGGCAGACGGCCACACAGGGCGCGTCCTCGCAGTGGCGGCACTGGAGCGGGGCCGAGTAGGCTCCAAGGGCCTCCACTGTTACCCGCGCCTTCGGCCTCGGCTGCTCGCTCATGGCCTGGCGGAGTTCTTTCGAGCGCGAGTGTGCCACGGCACACTCCAGCGCGCAGCGGCCGCAGCCCACGCAGCGCTCTATCCTGACCACCAACATGCCCGGTTTCGTCATCGGGCGCTCCCTTGCTCAAGTTGCTCGGTCAATGTGTCCTTTATCTCACGCACCTCGTCCATGAGCCTGCCGCCCGCCTCGTCCACGCTGCGCCCTTCGAGGTCGGCGTTGATGAGCCGTTCGTCGTAACTGATCGCTCCGAGGAGGGGGGCGTCGGGGGGCAGGCTCGAGCGGAGGGCCTCGAGGTCGCTCGGCGAGCGCACCTTGTTCGCCACGACAAGAATCCGTCGAATCCCGATTTCCGCCGCCATCCGGCGGATGGTCGTCGCCGTGTGGGCACTCCGCCGCCCAGGTTCCACGACCACTACCAGCGCGTCTATCGCCTGACAGGTCGCGCGACCGAGATGCTCCACCCCGGCCTCCATGTCCACGATCACCGTCTCGTCGCGCTGGAGGACCAGGTGAGAGAGCAAAGTCCTCAGAAAGACGTTCTCGGGGCAAGCGCAGCCCGAGCCGCCGCGCTTCGGCACCCCGAGCACCATCAGGCGGACGCCCCGATGGGTGAGGCTGTACTTCTCGGGAATGTCGTTGACCGTGGGGTTCAGTTTGAAAAGTTTGCCGTAGCCCTGGGGACCGGCCTCGGTCCTTTCGGCGATCAGGTCTCGCATTTCGGAGATGGGGGTGAGGTTTTCGGGATTGGGAACTCCGAGCGCGGAGGCGAGATTAGAGTCAAGGTCGGCATCAATGGCGATGACCTGGTGGCCCCCATCGGCGAGGAGACGCGCCAAAGCGGCGGCGAGGGTGGTCTTGCCGACCCCGCCTTTGCCGCTTATCGCGAGCTTCACAGTCGGCTCCTCGGACTTTCCCCGCCGGGGCTTGTGAAGTTTTTCACACCCCGCCGGCGCAGCAAAGCCAGCCCGTCGCCCGTCCTCTGCTCAACAATACCAGCGACAACCGAACTCTAATCATAGTATTTCACCCCGATCCGATCAAACCACACCGCCACCCTGTCCGCCCCCCCCAATCCCGCTAACCCGACACAAGCGCATCGGCACAGAAACCCCCGCGGCAGCGAATGCCACGCCGCGGTCAGTGACCGCGCGCGGCGGCTCGCGGCGCCAGCGCCAGGACCATCGCCTCCAGGGCGCTGGCCAGTCGGGTTGTCGTCTGGTCGCCGCGCTCGGCAGCGACAACCCGTCGCCGCGCCCACTCGAGGAACTCCGGCTCGACTTCCTGCCCTTTGTGGGCGTAGAGATGGCCAAGGAGCAATCTGGCCGAGCGCACAACGCGTCCCGCCGCGCTCGCCAGGTCCCCATTCCCGAACGGCGGGTCGAGCGCGACCGCCAGCAGCAGGAGTTGCTCACCGGTGGCGGGTCGCGGGTCGGTTTTCGCTCGTGCGGCGGCCAGCGCATCCTGAAGCGCCCTGGTCGCTAATGCGAGCCTGAGGTTCACCTTCTCGGTCGCTTTCCGCTTCGCCGCGAAGTCCGCCTTCATCTGGCTCATCAGCCCGGTGAGCGCCTCCTCGCGGGCGAGGAGGTCAATCGTCTTCTCGGTCAGGGTTTCGATGGCCACGGCGAGCATGCCCCGCGAGGGCCCGCCGCGAGGCTGGACCCCCTTGGCGATCGAGTCGAGTTTCGCCAACACGTCGCTCTTCAACCCTTCGGGCGCCGTCGGTCCCCCGAGCATGAGCGCCACATCGCAGGCGACGGCCAGCCGAGTCTCCGGCTCCACGGCTTCCCACCGCGGCCCCGTGGCGGCCAGGAGGTACTCGCGGAGCGGGTCGCGAGAAGGCTCTGGCTTTCGCGACGGCGCGGGCGTGGGAGTGCGCGGGGCAGGAGGCCGGACGGCGGTCGCTGGTTGCGGGGGCTTCGTCCGTTGGGTCTTCGCAGGCGCGGTCCGCCCGACGAGCCAATACAGCGTGGCCGAGAGCGCGATTGCCGCGGCGGCCACGAGGCTCTTGCCCACGATTGCGGCGAACTGGCGGAGCCACGCTCTGCCCAGCGCGCGCCCCAACTCGCGCGCCCGTAGCCTCAGGTCCTCGAACGCCGCGTGGGGGTCGGCCTGGACCGGCTCGAGTTCCGCGCGGGCCTCGGCGAGCCTGCCGTCGGCCATCAGTCTCTTTGCCTTGTCGAGGGCCGCTTCCAGGCGAGCGCGCTGCTCTCCCTCCATCAACTTGAGGTGACCGCTACAGACCGAGCACCGCTCGGCTCCCACGGGATTCAGCGCGCCGCAGCCCGGCCGGAAACACGGCTCGCGCACGCGGTTGCCGCAAGCCTGGCAATCGAGGTCCGCGTCTCCCAGCACGGCGCCGCAAGCCGGGCACCTCGCCGCTTCCAGCGGTGCGAGGACGGCTGTGGCCGAGGTCTCCTCGAGTTTCAGGCTGGCCAGGACTGCCTCGAGGGCATCGCGCATCTCGACGGCCGACTGAAATCGCTCCTCGCGGTCCTCTCGGGTGGCTCGCTCTATGATCTCGTCGAGGGGCTTCGGAATGGCCGGGTTGTGGGCGCTGGCGGGCGAGCCGCCGGGCAACTGCCCCGTCAGCATCTCGTAGAGTGTGATGCCCAAAGCGTAGATGTCCGCGCGGTGGTCAACAACCAGGCCGGTGCCGCGTTGCTCGGGCGCCATGTACTTGGCCGTGCCCAGCCGCGTGCGACGCTCGCGCTCGGCGTGCTTGTCGTCCCCGGCGATGTGGACGATCCCGAAGTCCGCCACCTTCACCAGGCCCTCTGGCGTCACCAAGATGTTTCCCGGCTTGATGTCGCGGTGGACCACCCCGCAGCCGTGGGCGGCCTGGAGGGCGTCGCATATCTGTATGGCAATCTCGACCGCACGCTCGACCGTCAGTCGCTTGTTGCGGATCAGGTAGCGAAGCGTCCGCCCACGCACGTACTCCATGACGAGGTAGTAGGTGTCGCCGACCCGGCCGCGGTCAATCACGGCCACGATGTTGGGGTGATTGAGTGCGGCGAGCGCGGTGGCCTCGCGCTCGAACCGCTCGACGAACCTCGGGACGTGGGAGTAGCGCTGGTGGAGGACCTTGAGCGCCACCTCGCGCTCCATCGAGAGCTGGACCGCGCGATAAACCGTCCCCATGCCCCCGAAGCCCACTATCGCCACCACGCGGTAGCCAGGGAAGGTGTCGGGATGGGGCAGTTCCTCGCCCTCGGCCAGTTTAGGGAGGTGGAAGACCGCGCCGCAATTGGGACAGCGCACCCGCGGCGCCTGGCCCGCCGAGGGCAACTCGACCTCTGCCGAACACTTCCCGCAGATTATCTTCAACGGCCTCTGTCCCCCGGCATCCTAGCGCCCCGCGCAGGGCGCTGGAAGTGGAAACGGGAACGGTATTTCCGCAGGCATCTGATCAGGCGTTCGAGGTCCCTGGGCAGTTCCGCCTCGACCGACATCACGGTTCCATCGGCTGCGGGAAACTCCAGGCGGCTGGCGTGGAGGGTCAGCCGCGCGATTATCGGTGGCTCTGGCCGGCCGGGCTTGCGGCGGTAGCCGCGCTTGAGTTCCGAGAGGTAAACAGCGTCCTTGCCACCATAGACAGGCTCGACCACCAGCGGATGCCCGATCGCCGAGAGGTGGACACGCACCTGGTGTTGGCGGCCGGTCAGAGGCTCGACCTCCAGGAGGGTGTAGCCCTGGAAGCGCTCGCGGACGCGGTAGCGGGTGGTTGCGGGCCGGCCCCGCCGCTCAGCCACCTTCATGCGCCCGCGACTGTGGGGCGCGAGCGGCAGGTTCACCTCGCCCTCCTCGTCGGCGAGCTCGCCCAGGACCACCGCCAGGTAGCGCTTGGCCACCCGGCGTTCCTCGAAACACGCGCTCAAGTGCCTTGCCGTGGCCACATCCTTCGCGAAGACCAATGCCCCCGTCGTGTCGCGATCGAGCCTGTGAACCACATAGACCCGCCGGCAGGGCAAGGGCGACTGGTGCTGGACATAATGGAGGAGGCCGTTGATGAGGGTCGCCTCCTGGGTGGCGGCGTCGGGGATGACGCAAACCCCGGCGGGCTTGTTTATCGCCACCAGATGTTCGTCCTCGGCGATCACCTCCAGGTCCATTGCTCGCGGCTTATAGAGTACGACCGGCCCTTCGGGCAGACGCACAACCACCCTCTGGCCCGGACGCGCCACGTAGCGGTGGTCAACCCTCTTGCCATCGGCGCTCACCAGCCCCCGGGCCAGGGCGCGGCGTATCACATTCAAGGGCAGGAGCGGCAACTCGTCGGCAAGGAACTCCAGGATGCTCTCGCAGGGCCGCTCGACCGTCAGTTCGATCAGATCACCTGGCTCCATCGTTCCTCCTTCACCGGAGATTATAGCGCAACGCCTCCCACCGCCTGCATTGCTGGGCCGCCGCGTTGGCATTGGCACGCTTTTTGCACCGCAATCAATTGCCAGGCGAGAAGGAAAAGAATGCTTTGGCTTGCCTGCAACGCGACCGTGACCGCGCAATTCCCATCGCACTGGGGCCACGCCTCCGCCCGACGCATTTTTTTCCTTCTCGCCTGCACAGGAAACCCACGGTGCACAAAAGCGTGCCAATGCCAGCGCGAAGCGGCTCTTCGAGAGCAGAGACCGGACGGTGCCCTTTCACAAGAGCGCCCTCGTTCAGGACGTGCCTGTGTCTCACGGAAACCCCTAGCCAAGGCTTGTTGAGCGCTCCCCCCAACTGCGCACAATCTTCTCCAGAACCTCCGCTGGAAATCATGCCTTTCCCCTGCTATCTTCCCCGCATCGAGAAGGAGGAGCCGTGATGAAACTCTTGCTCTGCCTGGCCCCATTGTTGTTGGTCGCGGCCGCGGCCGAGGGCGGCCAGATGGTCGAGAAATGGGGAAGGTTCGAGTTGGCCCTCGAGTCCTCGCGCCACTACGAGAACCCCTTTCGCCAGGTCGAACTGACCTGTCGCTTCCAGTGCGGCGATGTGGTCGTCACAACCTGGGGCTTCTACGACGGCGACGGCCTCTGGCGCGTCCGCCTCATGCCTACCCGCGAAGGCAACTGGACCTATCACACGACCTCTAACGACCCCGACCTGGACGGCAAGCGCGGCACTTTCGAGGTCGGACCGCCCGCTCCCGGCAACCACGGCCCGATTGTCATCCGCAACACCTACCACTTCGCCTATGCCGACGGCACCCCCTTTTTCCCCCTCGGCACCACCCTCTACAACTGGCTCCACCGCGAGAGCGAACTCCAGGAGCAGACCCTCGCCACACTCCGCAAGCACGCCTTCGACAAGGTCCGCTTTTGCGTCTTCCCGAAGTGGTACGACTACAACCGGGTCGAACCGCCGCTATACCCGTGGCCGAAAAAGGGCCGCGGATTCGACCGCGACCGCTTCAACCCGGCCTTCTTCCGCCACATCGAGGCCCGCCTCGACGACCTCCTGGCCCTCGGCATCGTCGCCGACATCATCCTCTTCCACCCCTATGACCACTGGGGACACTCCACCATGACCGCCGAGCAGGACGATGCCTATCTCGAGTATGTCGTCTCGCGCCTGGCCCACTGGCGAAACGTCTGGTGGACAATGGCCAACGAATACGATCTGATGAAGGCCAAGAAAACGGCCGACTGGGACCGCTTTTTCCAACTCGTCGCGAAATACGACCCCTACGACCACCCGCGCTCGATCCACAACTGCGGCACCTGGTACGACCACTCGAAACCCTGGGTCACCCACTGCAACATCCAGAACGGCCACGGCGACCTTTACCAGGTGGCGATTCGCGCACGCCGCGCCTACCACAAGCCCGTCGTCATTGACGAATACGGCTACGAGGGCAACATCCCCCGGGGCTGGGGCAACCGCTCACCCCAGGAGGAGACCCATCGCCACTGGTGCGCCACCATTGGAGGGGCCTACGCCTCACACGGCGAAACCTACTACAACAAGGAAGAAAAACTCTGGTGGGCCGTCGGCGGCAAACTCATCGGCAAGAGCCCACCCCGACTCGCCTTCCTGAAGAAAATCATGGAACAAGCCCCATACGAACAAATGGCCCCCGAACCCGACTTCGCCACGGGTGCCTACACCCTCGCCAGGCCCGGGAGTTATTACCTCGTCTACTTCCCCCGCCGCGCCACCGCGACCTTCGACCTCCCCGGCCCGCGGCCATACAAACTCGAGGGCATAGACACCTGGGAGATGACCATCGAGTCCCTTGGCAGCGCCGGCCCCGGTCGTTTCGCCTTTCCAGCCCCGAAGGCCGGCTACCTCCTTCGCCTGGTCCAGTCCAAAGAAGGCGAGAGAGTGACGCCGCGACCGAAAGCCACGGCCACGCCCAACGAGGGAAAGGCACCGCTGGCGATCGCATTCGCCGTCGAGGGGGACTGGAAGTGTCAGTGGGACTTCGGCGACGGTGCCTCCTCCACCGAGAAAAGCCCCACCCACACCTACGCTGCCCCGGGCACCTACACGGTCAAACTCCTCGCCACCGACAGGGCGGGCAACCGCGCGACCACCTTCCTGTCCGTCACCGCCGACATCTCCCCCGACCAGCCGATCGTCCGGGTCGGCTTCCCGGAACCCGACCAGCCGCCCACCAGGCCCCACGGCCCCATCCGCCGCGGTAAGGACGGAACCCTCGACTTTGGCAAGACCGAGCCGTGGAAATGGCTACAGGTCGGACAGGGACCAATCGAGACCCTCGAGGGCCTCCGCTCGCTGACCATCCTCGGATGGCTCCAGGCCGCAAGCCTCAAGATGGGCAATGGAGGAAACCGCATTGCCTGCAACCTCAACTACAACCGCTCCGGCTTCGACCTGGTGTGCCTGCGCGACGGCCGGTTGCGCCTGGCCGTCAACCAGTGGCCCGACAGGATCGAAGACGACTCCTCGCCCGGCAAGATTCGCCCCGGGCAATGGGTCTTCTTCGCCGTCACATACGACGCCACGAAGAAAAGGGACAACGTTCGCTGGTATTTCGGCGACGCCGATGCCCCCGCCACCCTCGACCGCGTGGTCACATACAACAACGGCCCGACCGGCCAGGGCAGCGGCCCATTGACCATCGGCAACTACAATCAAACCCTGCACCGCCACGGGCTGGACCGGCAGTTTCGCGGATGGATCAAGCGCCTGATGGTCTTCGGCAGCAAGACTGGCGCGGCTGGCGCCCTCTCCCTGGCGGCCATCCGCCGCTGGCAGCAGGCCACGCGCTGAGCACTGTCCGCCCCCGACCGCACCCTGCCGGGCCTCAACCACCGAATTCACGCGGAAGACCCACCAAAGCCCTGCTTACTTCGTCGGGCCGCGGAGCCCCCGCCGACAGTGGTCTTTCACCGCCGAGAGTTGTAGGCGGGGCGTCTCGCCCCGCGATGGCCGAAGGCCGCGCGGGACGGCGCCACCCACAATCTTTTCACCGAGCGGGGCGCGGCTTGCGGAGGCGGGGGGGAGTTGTCGCGGCGGTCGCCGGGCGCCCCGAAGTTCATGGCCACGTGCCTTAGCGGGCCGGCCGTCGCCCCAGGGGAGGGGGAAGCGCAGCCTCTCGGTGGTCGTTGCGGTCCTGGCGCTGTTAGCGCGATAGGTAGGCCAGTCGGCCGCGACCACACAACCAGCCGCCAGACCCATAACCAGGGCAACGTCGAGGAGCGCTTGTCGTCCCACAGCCTCTCTTCCTCTCCCGCCGCGCTTTGCAAAGCGACCGCAGGGCCTTATCATGGCAGCCCGGAGCGGCAAGTCATGGG
>CAYYCI010000169.1:5266-7940 GCA_964470215.1 uncultured Planctomycetota bacterium | reverse complement strand
CGGTGCACAAAAGCGTGCCAAAGCCCACGCGCCCCAGGCTATCTCGAGGCCAACCACGGACTTCCTCCATAGTCTCAGGCTTTCCAGCCTGTGCCACTCGAGGCTCGAGTGGCCATGGATCACGGGCTGGAAAGCCCGTGCCACCGGTTTGAGGATGGGTGCCACCAATCAAGGGTGGGGGCAACCGGGTAGGGGGGTGTTCCCTCGGCTGAGGGCGTCGTGCCACCGACCTTGAGCGGTCTCGTTTGGTGCTTGGAGCCTGGTGCTTGGGGTTTTCCCCGCAGGGGAGGGGGCGGGGCCGGCGCGCCGGCTGGGGGCCGGCGCGCCGGGTCTAGACGTTCCGCGGCCTACGCCACATAGGTGGCGGAGGAGTGGCCGAGTTCCGCGGACGGTGGGCTGTGGCGAATCACTGGCCTGAGGAGGCGGCGGGTGGCCTCGACCACCGGCCCGACCTCCAGGGCACGCGGCAGGACCGCATCCACGGCCTCATCGGTGATCAGGCCCTCGTGGCCGGCCCGCGCGAGGACGATGATCACTAACTCGTCGTGGCCTCGGTGGCGCAGGATGCGGGCGAGGGCCAGACCCTCGACATCGCAGAGCTCCTGGGCCACGACCAGCAGGTCGGCGCGGATCGAGCGCAGGAGCCCGAGCGCCTCCTGGCCGTTGTGGGCCGTGATGGTCAGATACCCGGCGTTGGCGAGCGCCTCGTCAAGCCGCTGCCTGAGCGCCGGCCAGTCCTCGACAATCAAGACCGTCTGCATCCCACTGTCTCCCGGGTCCCTTCGTTCCGTCTGCGCCTATGTTTCGTCGCCCGGCGGTGGCCACGGGATGGCCTTGACCACGCCGGCCCCCGCCTCCCGGAGGTCCACGACCTTTGGCCTGCGGAGCCGTTGGCCGCCAGGTCCCCAGAGGAGCCTGACGTGGGGCTTCTCGGGGGCGTCGGGGTTGCTCTCGACCACCTGGCCCCGCGAGCCGTCCTCCAGCTCCACTCCGCTGCCGATGGGGTAGAGGGAGAGGGCGCGGAGCATGGCGGTGGCGAGGTGGCGGTCGTAGCGCGCCGGCCCGTTCTTGCCGAATGCCTCGAGGAGCAGGGTGGTCATGGCCTCGTGGGGGAGCCGCGCGGGCTTGTACGGCCTGGGGGTGACCATGGTCTCGTAGGCCTCGGCCAGCGCGACCAGGCGCGCGAACTCGTGGATGTGGGGCGCGTCGAGGCCGTCGGGGTAGCCGCTGCCGTCGGCCCGCTCGTGGTGCTGGCGGACCACGCGCGGCACCACGGCCCGCAGGAGGCCCTCCAGTTGGCGGCACGACCGCACCCGCTCCTCTCCTTCGGGCGCGTGGTCCTCGAGGCGGCGGCGTTCTTCTTCACTCAGGGGTGTCGCCTTGGCGAAGAGGTCGGCCGGCACACCCTCCATCCCTACGTCGTGGAGTAGGCCGCAAAGCCCCACCACCTCGACGCTCGTCGGTCGGTAGCCGTGGCGCCGAGCCACGAACATGGCCAGCCGGGCGGTATTGAGCGCGTGGTGGAGGAGGCACGAGGCCCTCACTTCCTCGGGCGAGCGTTCGGGGCCGAAACATCCATCTGGGTAGCGAAACGCCAGGACCTCGAGCGGGTCGCTGCTGACCTGGCGTCGCAGTTGGGCGACCAGACGCGGGGCGTCGTCCAGGAGGAGCGACCCCGTCGCAGGGGCCGGCGCGGAACCGACGGCCGTGGCTGGCGCCGTCGGCTCGTTCCTGCCCCCCTCCGCCAGCTGGGTGACGACCATCTCTTCGACTCGCTTGACTTCTTCCTCGAGGTCGCGTAGTCGGGCGAGGGCCTCTTCCCAGAGTGTTTGTTCATTGGCGGCCATTGTTTTCTCCGTCGCTTCCGCGTGACCCTGCGCAAAGCGCGTGCCGCACGCCACGCCGACGCGCTCGACGGGTTCGCGTGTGGGCGATGGCTCGCGTGGTGGGCCCGCGGGCTCATCGCAATATTCGCCGGGCGCGGGACTTACGCCGGCGGCAGGCTGGCCAGGCGCAGCGCCTCCCCCGCGTGGGGCGCGAGAAGCCCGGCGCCGCCCCCCGTCGTGTGGCGACGAAGCGTGGGGCGTAGAATTAGGCGCTTTGCAGGAGATTTCGGCGCTCAGCCGCCGGGGCCTCGCCCCGCGCCGGCGACGAGCCGGCGCCAGGCGCGCTCGACCACCACGAGCACCTCGGGGGGGCGGTCCGGGTGTGCGATGTGGTCGTGGCAGCGGGGAGCGAGGGTATCGGCCTGGGGGCTCGGCTCGTAACCCTCGCGCAGAACGACCGTTACGACGCGCCCCGCCTCTTCCTCACATGCCCTCAGTAGCCGCTCGCCCTCGGCCAGAAACATCCCCGGAGTGCCTATCACTATCAGGGGCTCGCCGCTCGCGAGGGCCTTAGCGGCCTCTGGCACGCTATTTGCCTCTACCACATAGTAGCCGTCTTTGACAAGGAGGTTCCGCAGAGCGGCGCGCCGCGGCCCGGGCTCGCAGGCCAGGACGACCGCGCAGTGGTGCGGGAGGGCGGTGCGCTGGTCGGGCAGGCCCTCGAGGCCGACGAACCGCGCCCCACACTCGAAGCCGTCCTCGCAGGGGCGCGACCAACAGACCTCGGCGAGGAGTTTCCTGGTGCCGGCCGGCCGCGGCAGGTAGAGGCTGATGCGCTCGCCAACCCG
>CAYYCI010000169.1:0-5166 GCA_964470215.1 uncultured Planctomycetota bacterium | reverse complement strand
CAGGGGACCAGGCCATGTCGAAGTTTCGCGACGAGATCGAGTGGCGGGAGTTTCTCCGCCGGGTTGCCGAGGCCAAGAGGCGCTACAGCGGCCCGACCAAGCAGACGACGATAATCACCAAGCGCCCGCTGCCCCTGCGCCGCTCCGAGCCGCCTGCGCAAGAGAGCGAACCGCCCCTGCCAGAACTGGAGGAGGCAAATGACACGCATCGCTGACCGCTCTTTCCTCGCCGTCGTGATTGCAATGGCGCTCGCGGGGGGTTGCGTGCCCACGCCGCCCGGCCGGACCGCGGACCCGCCGGCGGCTTCGCCTGAAGCCCCTGCGCCGGTGAGCATCGTGGACGAGGCCGCACTGGCCTGGGGACCGCCCCTGATTCTCGACGGGACAACCCTCGAGAGCGAGGACGACGTCCTGGCCAAACTCCAGGACGCGCTCGCGGACCTGGAGGGCGCGAAGGCCAGAAACGAGGAACTCGCCGCCAAACTGCGTGTCGAGAGCCAGAAACGCGCGGCCCTCGAGGCCGAACTCGACGACGCCCGCAGCCAACTCGCCCAGGTCAACGGGCAACTGAAGATCAAGTCCGACAGGCTCAAGAAGGTCGAGGCGGAACTCCAGGCGGCCATGGCCACCATCTCACAGCTGCGCACGACCGCCGACCAGAACGCCAGGAAGGCGGCCGAGGCCGCCAAACTCACCAAACTCCTCGGGGACGCCAACGCCCAGAACCAGAAACTCCGCGACCGGATCCTCCAGGCCGAACTGGCACGGGTGAAGGCCGAGCAGGACCTGATCGCCCTTCAGATCGTCGTCGCGCGCCAACAGGCGCTCCTCAAGCGGCGCCCGACGACCGACGAGGCCAAAGCCCCCAAACCGACCAAGGAGGCCAGCCAGTGAGAGTCCTCTGGCCAATCGCCGCTGTGGTGGCTTTGGGATGCGAGATGCCCCCGCTGTACTCGCCGCCCCCGCCCAAGATAGGAACCTATCGCTCCCACGCCCTGGTCAAACTCAAGAGGCCCCGCACCCTCGTCCTGCCGCTTCGCCACAGCGACCCCCAGGCCTCGCGCCAGATCACCGAGGCCCTCGTCCTCGAACTCCAGAAATCCCAGGTGGTCGAGGCGATCTCCCCCTACGGCCCCGAGACCGAATTCCTCAAGGACCTGGCGCTCTGGCGCGACGGCGCGCTCGACGTCCGCGCGCTGACCACCCTGCGCAAGCGCCTGGGGGCGGACGCCGTGGTGGCCGGCGCCCTGACCGGCTATCGCCCATACGAACCGCCGCTCGTCGGCCTGAAGGTCCAACTCCTCTCGGCCAGGACGGGCAGGGTGCTGTGGGGAGCGGAGACGTGCCTTGACGCGCGCGATGGCGGGGTGAAAACCCTCATGCGCCACTACTATGCCGAGCGAATCGCCGATGGCACGCCCTCCTACGGTTGGAAGATACTCCTGGCCTCGCCTCGCCACTTCGCCCAGTTCGTGGCCTACCAGGTGGTGGCCACCCTCGCTCCTGCGGAGCCGCCAGTCCTCCTGAGCCTGAAGCCACGCGAAGGACTCGACGATGGAAATCCGCAACATCGGCCCAAGGGGACCCAACCCGGCGTCCCTGCAACAATCGCCCGACCAGGCAGGGGCCCGGCCCCGGCGCCACGAGGGCAGTAGCGGCGACCTGGTCGAGATTTCGGTCCAGGCGCAGAAGGTGGCCCTGGCCGCGGCCCTGGCCAGAAGGGTCGTCGAGATACCCGAGGCCCGCCCAGAGGTCCTCGAGGCGGCCCGCGCCGCCCTCGAGAGCGGCGAACTCCTCACCCCCCAGGCCGCCCAGGACACGGCCCGCGCCATCATCCGAGGCTCGTGACGAACGGGGACGCCGCCAGTCTTCCGTTCCTCGTTAGGCCGTGACCTGCCGGCGGTTTTGACAGTGCGCCGGACCTGTCGTAGTCTTAGATGGGTCCGCATCGCACCGGCTCCGCCCCAGCCCACCAGGACAAGCACTGCACGGATAGTATGCCGAGTCGGGCCGACGTAGAGTTCCTGCGCACCGCGGTGGCATGCGGCGCGCTCGCACCGGGACCGGCCAGAGAGATTCTGGCGGCGCTCGAGGAGGTCGAGCGGCTCGGGGCGCGGTCGTCCGCACGCGAGATCGCCGTCAACCGCGGCCTTCTAGACCGCGAGCAGGCCCAGACCATCGCGGCCTCGACCCCCAGCGCCACCCCCGCAAGACCAGGAAACCGACTCGGCAACTTCATGCTCCTCTCGCGCATCGGCAGCGGCGGCATGGGGGTCGTCTTCAGGGCAATTCAACTGACCACCGGCCGCCACGTCGCGCTGAAACTCCTGCCCAGGCGCCTGGCCCGCGACAAGGCCTACGTCGGGCGCTTCCTCCGCGAGGCCCAGGCCGCCGCAAGGCTCGACCACCCGAACATCGTGCGGGCGATTGATGCTGGCGAGGCGGCCGGCCAGTTCTATTTCGCCATGGAGTTAGTGGCAGGCGAGACTCTCAAGGATCGCCTGCGGCGTCAGGGCCGCCTGCCCGAGCGCGAGGTCGCGGCGATAGGCCGGCAGGTCGCTCTCGCCCTCGAACACGCAAACGCCAGGGGAATCGTCCACCGCGACGTCAAGCCCGCGAACATCCTTCTAACCCCCGAGGGGGTGGCCAAACTCGCCGACCTCGGCCTCGCGCGCCACTCCGCCGATGGCTCCGTCACCCTCGACGGCCTCCCGATCGGCACGCCTCTCTACATGAGCCCCGAACAAGCCAGAGGCCGCGACGCGGACATCCGCAGCGACATCTACTCCCTCGGCGCCACCCTCTACCACGCCGCAACGGGCTCGCTGCCGTTCGTCGGACAGAACGCCACCGCGGTCATCACCAAACACCTCTTCGAGAAACCCGTCCCCCCGCACCAACGGGCGCCGGGGCTAAGCGAGGGACTCTCTGCGGTCATCATGAAAATGCTCGCCAAACGCCCCGCCGACCGCTACCAGAACCCCACGCGCCTGCTCGCCGACCTCGAGCGGGTGGCCGACGGGCGGCCGCCTGTCGGCGCCCTCAGCCGAACGACCTCGCGGGCGCTTCGGCGACCCCGTCGGCGCAAGCGCTCGCCAATCGCCGCGCTCGTTGCCTCGGCAATGGTCTTCGCCTGCCTGGCCGGGCTGTGGTGCCTCTTCTCCGCCCTCGGCGAGGAGAGCGAGGCGGGGCGCCAGGCGGTCGCTGCCCCGAGACCAGTCCAGCCCCGTCCTGTCCCCACTCGGCCCAGGCCACGCCGGACAACTGCCGACGCGGCCTCCGCCGAGTTGAAGCGCGTGCTCGAGTGGGCGAGGAGCGCGACACGCCACCCCAACGATGTCATACGGAGGCTGCGAGTGGTGGCCGCGCGGTATCCGGGGACAGATGCCGCGGCCAGCGCCCAGCGCCAGGTCGCCAGGCTCCGGCAGGAGTTGGCCGCGAGCGAGCGAGCCGCCCTCGAGGAGGCGGTGGAGAAAGCACGCCGACTTTGCCGCGAGGACAGGTACGCCGAGGCAGCCGCCCTCCTCGACGACTTCGCCGCCCACCACCACAACCTCTCGCACCAGGCAGCGGAAGCGCGCGGCCAGGTGATCGCCGAGGCCGTGGCGAGCGAGCGCCGGCTGCGCGCCGAGGCCAGGCGCCTCGCCGACGGGGGCGACCTCGACGGCGCCATCGCCGCTTATCGCCGCATCGAGGCGTTCGGCCTCCCGCAACTGGCCGCGCGGGCGCGGCGCGAGATCGCTCTCCTCGAAAAACAAAAGGCCGCAGCCCACGAAGCCGCCCTCAGCAAGGCCCGCGACCACTACCTCGACCTGCGCCTCCGCATCAGGCCCTTGCTCGCGGCCAGGCGCTACGAGGAGGCCAGGCGCCTTCTCGAGGAGGCGCTTACGCAGCCCGACCTGCGCCCGGTCGCCGACGACATCCAGGCCGATATTGCGGACATCCAGGCCGTCGAGGCATTCTGGACCGCGGTCAGGCGCGGCGCCCAGAGCCTCGAGCGCGGAACCCCATTCTCAGTGGGGGGCATCAGGGGGACCTCCGTCCGCGCGGCCAACGGGACAATCGAGATCGACGCCTCGGGCGTCCGCTGCCGAAAGCCGCTCTCTGCCCTCAAGGCCGGGGAACTCGTCGCGCTGGCGAGGCGCGGCACGCCGGACAAGAAGCAGGCGGCCCTGGCCAGGGGCCTGTTCTTTCTGGCCGAGGGGAAGGTCGAGGAGGCCGAGCGAGCGTTCGAGGATGCGCGCGCGGCGGGCGCCGACGTTGCGCGATACCGCGCGCTCGTGGCCCGCTCGCGCTCCGATGCCCTCGAGGCCAGTGCCCTTGAACACCTGGCCAAGGCCCGACAGGCCGCGAGAGGTGAAAAATGGGACGAGGTGGCCTCGAGCCTGGCCGCGCTGCGAAGCGCCTGTTCCTCGACCAACACCTTCCGGGCGAAGCGCCGAGAGATCGAGCGCCTGGACGTCGAGGCCAGGTGTGCGAGGCTGTCGGTCACCGACCTGTTCCACTGTCCTGCGCGCTCGTTGCCGGACGGTCGGCTGGCGCTCTCCTATGATTTCTCCGACCCGGCGCAATTATCCGACTGGGAACTCGCGGGCCGGACCCACGCTCTCGCGGAAGGGGCGCTCGTTCTCGCCGGCGCCAGAGCGACCCTCCGAGCGGCCCTCGAGCCCCCGATAGACCTGACGGTCGAGATGGCCGACGCGAGCGGCCCCCCTGGCGAGTGGTCCGTCGGGTTTGGCCCGGGCGCGGGCATGTCCTTCATTTGTTCGGTCTTGCTGCCCGAGCGTGCCGGTCTGCCTCTTTCGCTAGTTGTCAAGGGAAGGGCGGTGGCCACAGCGCGAGCGGCGTTCCGCAAGGGGCGCTCGCGGGTCGTCACGGTGAGCCTTCGCCCCGAAGGTGCGAAGGTTGACCTCGACGCCCAACCCCTGTTGAACTGGCAGCCGCAGGCCCCCCTTCCTGCGCCCCTGCGAGCGGCCGTTGTTGCCTCGGGACAGCGAAAGGTCTCGGTCGGGAGCATCGGGATAACGGCCACGGTCTCGGCGAAGTGGGCCGATGCGGAACTCGCCGGGCTCAAGGCCAGAATGCGCCGCCAGGCCATCCTCGCCTCTGCCCCGTGGCAGCCGCTCTTCGATGGCGCCGCCCTCACCCACTGGCAAGACCCAGCCG
>CAYYCI010000168.1:0-7950 GCA_964470215.1 uncultured Planctomycetota bacterium | reverse complement strand
CCCCCACCACCGCACGACACCCTCAACCATGCGGCGCGGTCCAAGCCGGGCGACCACACGCCCATCCGGGCACCCCCCCACTCCCTGAAGGTATTGCCTGACAACCTTGCTAGACAGGTGGCGGAAGGGGCGGTCGAGTCCCTTAGCTTTGCCGGATTGGCGAGCCACGCAGCGCCTGATTTCCGCGAACCGCGAGCGCCAGGCCGCCACGGCCTCCCCCACGCGCGAGAGGCCCTTCATTTTCGCTGCGTTTCGCTCCGCTGCGGCAACCGCTTGGCGCTCCGCTTCGGCGATGATCCGGTCGAACTTGGCCACTTCGTCCGCCGCCAGCAGTGGCCCCACTTTCCCCTCGAGGGAGCGAAGAGCGGGTGCCGGGTCCTCCAGCTCGGCTGCCCTCTGCGCAAAATCCGCCCCGGCGCGCATCGGCTCAAGAAAGAGACGTTGGAGGCGGCCCTGTGGCAGAGCACTTTCCTCCCGGGCTGATGGCTCTATGCGTGCTAGCAGTTTCCTCAGGTCGCCGAGGAGGGCGAGGGCCTTGGCCTTGTCGGCGTTCTGTCTCAGGATCGGCGGCCAGTCCCTTCCGGGGTGAACGCGAGACTTCGGCAGCCTGAAAAGCGATTTCAGTGTGGCCAGTTCGTCGTCAAAGGCCGTCACAGCGGCCGCTGCGGCTGGCCCGAAGGCGTGGGCATACACGGCGCGGCGGGTGCGCTCCCAGTCGTGCTCCTCTGGGTGCCAGGCCCATATGCCGAGCACCCCGCAAACGTAGTCCTCCGGCCACATGCCCCACATCATCACGGCGTCCACGAGACCAGGGGCACTGCGGATGGCATCATAGCGCGGGCTATGCCAGCCGAATGTCAACGGTGGCAGGTCGAGATAGGCCGGCTTGCCGTCGGCGCGGAGCGAGCGGCCTCCATACCCCCCGTGGGTGAAGCCACCGGGGGTTCGCGGCCAGTTGTGCCACCACGACGGTCTTCGCTTCAAGCCAATGGCTTCGGCGGCGCGGGCGTCGGCAAGACAAGGCACACGGGTGAAGAACCACCGCGCCTGTGCCATGCCCGGAACCTGCGCGATCTGTTGATTGAAATCCGTCTCGATGCGCTGATAAGACCCCACGGGCGGCGTTATGGCTATCTTCCAGCCGGTCATGCCGTGGCTCTTGCCCAACTCCAGCACCTTCGTGACCAGGCCCGAGGGGTCCTCCCCGGGTCCGCGGTCATCGAACGATAACCACAGACCGTCCACTCCCAGGCTGATAAGCTGGCGGAAGGTCATTAGGACGGCCAGGTGTTCCTTGGCGGGAACCGAACACGAGACCGTGCCATAGACGAACATTCCCCGGCGGTGCGCTTCGTCAAGGACCTTCCTGACCATCTCAGTGTCCAGAGCGATGCCTGGGGCCGTTCCCATCGAGGCCTTGCCTCCCTCGGGAGCGTAGCGGATATCCGTGAAGTTCAGCCGCGCCCAGGCATAGGCGTCCATCACCCCGGGCTCGAGGTGCTGGCGCAGGTAACTGTGGGGCCTGCCGCGCCAGAGGATGCTCGGCCAGGCGCGAACCGAGACGACGGGGAAGACGACCCGCGAACCATCCCGACGCAACAGGTCGAAGAAAGCATGCACGCCATAGACCACCCCGCGAGGATTACACCCGCCGATGAGGACGATCTGGCGCCCTCCATCCTCGACCACCTCGATGACGAAGCCGTCGAAGCCCGGCTTCTGGGCGCTCAGTTCGACGCTCTTGGTCTTGCACAGGCCATCGAGCAGTTTGTTGGTGGTCCGCTGACCGAGGACGACAAGTTGCTTGCGGTCTCCGGGGATTTGGTTTTCCCGGACAATGGGAAGTTTGGCCTTGAAGCGTCGGCTTATGAGCCAGGCGAGGCGCTCGGCCGCGTAGCGCTCCGGCTCGCTCGCTCCCTGTCCGACGACGATGGCCGCCTCGCCGGCTCTCAATTCAGCCAGTTTCCCGTGGTCCTTGTAGACCTTGGGCACGGGCACCAGCGGACACTCCCCCACCTCCTCCGCTGTGACACTCGTGGCCGCGAGGAGGACAACCGCTAGGAGGCTTGCGGTTTTTTTCATCGTTTCGCTCCGTCTTGGGCGTCTGATCCGGCGCTCGCAGGGTAAGTGGCGAAGAGTCTACCCCACTCGGTCTCGAGGGCCTGGCGGACGCGGCGCCGGCCAATCAGTGGATACCAGTAGAAATCGTGATAGAGGATCGAGGCGGCGTAGGACCACGGGACGAGGAAAGTGCGCAGGAGGAGCCGCTCGGCGAATTTCAGCGGTCCCCAGTAGATGAGTTTCTGTCCCCGCGAGGCGAAGGTGTTGCGGTCGCCGCGGAAGCCGAAGTTCACGCCCGAGATGTCCTCGCCGACGACCTCGATCTCGCGGGGGTCGCCGCAGCCGAGGCCGTCCTCGTGGGCCAGGCGGATGAAGTCGAGCCCGAGTGGGTCGAAGCCCATCATCTTGGCCGCGATGGCGTCAATGGCCACCTGGTCGGCGCTGGCCAGGATGTAGCCCTTGACGTGTGGGACCATGCACCGCGGCCCGGGGCCGTCGCCAGCGAATGTGCCGTCCATCACAGCGAAGATGCCCGGGTGGATTTCCTTCTGGATGACGAGGAGGTCCACGAGGGTCTCGTGGATTCGCGAGTGGGTCCAGTGGCGGCGCTCGTTCAGGAGGCCGCCGAAAGCGTTTTTCATGGCACCGGTGATGGTGGTGAAGACGTGCGTCTTCATGGTCGGCAGGTGGATGATATTGCTGCCGATCAGTCGCCTGGGGATTCGGATGCCGTCGGGGAAGATTTCGTGTAGCACCCGGAGGCGACCTTTCGGCTCGTAGCGGACCCACTCCTCGTCCTTCTCGTAGAGGTGGATGTTCCGGATGCCGTATTTCTCGAGGACGGGTTTGTGTTTGTTGGCGACCTCGCCCTTGCGGGCGCTGACGACCACCGTGCGGTTGTGCGCCCCGTAGATTCTCTCGGCCGCGTAGCCGTCGTCGAGCAGGGTGCGGATCACTCCTTCGAGTTGCCACGGGGTGGTCGAGCAAGCGGGGTACCAGTGGTGCCACGAGATGTTTATCTTGAGCGCCGTCTCGTGGTCCTTGGGCAAGTGATCCTGGTAATTGACCCGGCGCATCAGCCGGCCGTAGTCTTCGAGGACCGTCTCAGTGGTGGTCTTGAGCACGGCGACCTTGCTCATCATTGAGTTCCCTTCGCCGCCAGGAGGATGATGCTCCCAGAGGCGATGGCGTAGATGACGATCGCGGCAAGCAGCGGGACGTCGGTGATGAGATGCTTCTCCGGGCTGCCCCCCTCTTTCTTCGTGTAGACGAGGTAGAGGTAGCGGAAGAGGCCATAGGCGACGATTGGGATGGTGAACTTCAGGTTGTCGGTGCCCAACTCGCGCAGGGTCCGCGGGGCCATGGTGTAGAGGGAATAAGCGAGGAGGGTCGCCCCCGTGACCGCGGCGATCATCTGGTCGAGCATGCCCGCGCTGTAGTGTTCGAGGCTCGGGCGGTGATTCGCAGCGTTTTCGATGGCCACGAGTTCGTGGCGACGCTTCGCCAGCGCGAGGAAGAGCGCGAGAAGCCCTGCGCAGATCGCTAGCCAGTCCGAGACCTCGACCTCGATGACCACCGCTCCCGCTATCGCCCTCAGCAGGAATCCCGCCGCCACGCTCATCACGTCGAGCACCACGAGGTGTTTCAAGCCGAGCGAGTATGCCGCCTGAAGAACCAGGTAGCCCAGAACGACGAAGCCGAACATCGTCTGTAGCAAGAAGCCACCTGCCAAGGCGATGGCCGCCAGGCAGACCGCCGTGAGGAGCGCCACCTGCGACGGGAGCGCGCCGCTGGCCACGGGGCGCAGCCGCTTGAGCGGGTGTTGGCGGTCCGCCTCGGCATCGCGCACGTCGTTCAGGAGGTACACCGCGCTCGAGGCCACGCAGAATACCGCGAAAGCTAGTATAGATTTCAAAACCGCTGCCGGCTCAAGGAACTTCCTGGCGAACACCAGGGCTGCCAGGACCAGGGCGTTCTTCACCCATTGCTCGGGGCGGCAAGTGTGGAGGATGGCGGCCGGCAGGCCGCGGGCAACTGGGGTCCTTCCTTGGACGGTCATCGCAGTTCCCAGCGAGTTGGGCTGCGGCGGGGCGGCCGTGCGCGGTGTCACCAATCGTCGCCAGCCGAAACGAGCGCACGGCGCGCCACGCTCGCGCGGTGTATTGTAGCAAAAACGGTGCCACCGCGGCCACTTACGTCCCGATCTCTATAGGGGGAGCCTAAGGTCTCTGGCGACCAAGGCATGCGGCCCCTCCGTCGCGGGTGCAAGTTTTCGGCGCTGGCGGACTTGCGTCCGGATTCGCCGACACCGCCGCTCGGCGCCTGTGCGTAAGTGTTTTTGGTTTTTTCTCCTACGGCGGTCAGCTGGGGCATGCGCCTGTGTCGCTTTTCGCGCCAATCGGCTGCGTTTCACCGCCTGTCAAGGTCTTGCGCGCCGCCGCCCACTGGCTGTCCCCGAGACCAGTCAGCCTTGCCAAACTCCACAGTGTGCCCAAGAGCACCCAAGCGACTGCGCGGACCGTCAGGCGCGGCAGACTGGTTCTGGGGCGCCGGACCGGCCTTGCGTTCCCGCTGTCTCTACAGAAGTCTCGGGGCCCTCGGATGTTAGGGCGCTGTTTGTGTCGTCCGGCCAGGACGTCCATCACCGAGTTCTCTAGTTTCCCCACGCTGTAGGCCACCGGAATGTGTTCGGCCCGCCAGACGGCCACCCGGAAGCCAGTGCGGGAGAGGATGGCGAACAAAGTATGTCTGGAAAACTGGACGAGATGCCCCGGCGGCGTCGGGTGCTCCCACGCGCCGACCGTCCGCCCCACCAGCCAATAGGTGCATCTCGGCACCAAGCCGCCTATGTTCGGGGTGGTGAGGACAAGGAGGCCGTCGGGCCGCAAGAGGCGGTGGACCTGGGCGAGGAAGGCGCGCGGCGAGCGGAGGTGTTCGATCACGTCGAAGGCGGTGACGACGTCGAAACTCTCAGGCGCCAATGGGGCGTCGGCGAGTTGCCCGCAGTGGACCTCGAGGCCCCGCGAGCGTGCCAATTCGACCGAGCGCGGATTCAGTTCGACCCCGGCGGCCTGCCAGCCCCGGTCTCGAGCCGCCTCGAGGAGATAGCCGCGCGAGCAACCGACGTCGAGCAAGCGCCCCGAGGGCGGCACGAGGCGCTCGATTTCGTCCAGGCGCCGCTCGGCATAGCGCCGGCGCTCGGCCTGATCGATCTGGCCGTGGTAGGCCCCCGAGGAATAAAGCGCCTCGAGGTCTTCGGGCGCGGGCTGCGGCCACACGAAGACGAGCCCACAACCACGGCAACGGACGACATCGTAGCCGAGTTTGGTGACGAGCCGGCGGTAGTCGTCGGCGCCGCAGAGGCGGCACGGGCCTTCTTCAGCCGCTTGCGATGGCATCTGGGCTCGCCTTCCTGCCGCGGATTGCATCGCGGATGAGCGCGAGGAGTTCGACGAAAAGTTTCCGCTCGGTGGCGAGTAGCCCGAGGGCATAGGCGACGGCTCCGAGAACCACCAGGCCGCCGAGGGCCAGCCAGCCCACCTGGCCATAGCGGTCGTAGACCCACAGGAGACCGAGCCAGACGGCGAGTGCCATGACCAGCGCGGCCTTCAGCGGCGGCTCGACGATGCGAGCCAGCCTCCGCAACGGGCACCGCAACACGCGGCGAAGCACGAAGGCATTGGTCGCCATCGTGGCCAGTCGAGCAAACAACACACACCAGGCCGCCCCGACCACCCCGAACCAAAGAACCAGAGGCACGACCGTGGCTGCCATCACGACGGTGTTGACAATGCCCAGGTACATGTTGAGTTTCGGCTTGCCGATGGCCGCGTAGAGTTGGCCGGTGGTGGTGTCTATCGCTCGGACCATGTAGTAGAAACCGAGGACCTCGAAGATCGGAAGGCTCAGACGCCAGCGGCCGGGGAACGCGAGCGTCACCGCCTCGGGAACGAGCAGGACCAACCCCGCGAGCAGCCCGGTGGAGACGAGCGCCGAATAGCCGACGATCCGACAGAAGGTCTCGCGCAGGCGGGGGATGTCGTCCTGGAGCCTGGCATAGACAGAGATCGAGACGGCGCCGAAGATCGTCTCGCTGATGTCGCCCACCCGGACGACCCACGTGTGGGCGAAGTGGTAGAGGCCAAGCGCGGCCAGCGGCAGGAGTTCCATCAGGGCCAGGCGCTCGATGTTGCTGTAGAGAACCATCACCACCGTGGCCGCCCACATATACTTCCCGTAGTGGAAGAGTTCGCGGGCGAGTTGGCGGTCGAACCGAACGCGCGGCTTCACGGGGGTGAGAATCCAACTGAGCGCCGAGCGCGCCGCCTCCCGGGCCAGCCCCCCGAGCGCCAATGCCCAGTAGCGCCTCCCCGCCGGCAACAGCAAGGCGGCGACAACCGCCAGCGCACTGCTCAACACCACACAGCCGAACTGCACCACGAAGACCCGTCGGAACCGAAACTCGCGGTACAACGCTCCATCGGCCACTACCGCCACGGGGCGCAGGAAGAACAGCAAGCCGAGACACCAGAGCAACAGAGGCTCGTGGCGGTAGGCCGAGGTGAGCGGGGCGACGGCCGCCATCACCAGATAGCTGACGCCCGCCAGAATGAGCAGCATCACGAAACCAGTGTGGACCGCCTCCTCGGCGCGGTCGCGGCGGTTGATGATCGCATAGTTCATCCCCAGGGAGGTGAAGCCCCGGATGAGGCTGATGACGACCATCGCCGCCGCCATCACGCCGTATTCCGTGCGGTCGAGGAGCCAGGCGAGGACGATGGCGGTGGCGAACTGGACGACCTGCGAGGCGTAGGTGGCGAGGGTGCGCCACTTGGCCCCGCTGATCGCCTTCTCGCGCAGGCCCTTGATATCCATCCTCTGTGTTCACCTGTCGCCGTGTGCGGCGATGTGGTCGCGGACCCGGCGGATGGTCTCGTCGAGGTCAACGGTCGGCTCGAAGCCGACGGCCGCCCGCAACTTCGAGATGTCGGGGCAACGGCGCCGCAGGTCCCGGAAGTCCGAGCCGTAGGCCTCGTGGTAAGGGACGTGGCGGATTTCGGCCTGCGGGTTCACCAGGGCGCGGACCCGCTCGGCGAGTTCGTTGATCGTGATCTCGGTGTCGCTGCCGACGTTGAAAATCTCGCCCGCCGCGCCCTCCGCTTCAGCCAGGGCGATGAGCGCGCGAACCGTGTCGCCAACATAAGCGAACGAGCGGGTCTGCTCCCCATCGCCATAGACCGTGATTGGTCCCCCTGCAAGCGCCTGGCCGACGAAGCGCGGCACGACCATCCCGTAGCGCCCCGTCTGCCGCGGCCCGACAGTGTTGAAGACCCGCGCGATCACCACCGGAACCCCCCGCTCGCGGTAGTATGCGAGGGCGAGGAACTCGCAGAGAGCCTTCGAACACGCATAACTCCATCGCCCCTCGGTGGCAGGCCCGAGCGCCAGGTCCGCGTCCTCCCGGAACGGCACCGCCTCGCTGTGGCCATAGACCTCGGAAGTCGAGGCGAGGACGACCTTGCGCTTCTTCTTGGCCGCGTGGTGAAGGACCACCTCGGTGCCTCGGACGTTGGTCTCGATTGTCCGCGCCGGGCTCTCGACCACCAGGAAGACCCCGACGGCGGCGGCGAGGTGGAAGACCACATCGGCCTGGTCAACCATCTCGGCCACGAGCGGGGAGTCGGTCACCGAGCCGATGGCGTAGTGGAAGCGTGGGTTTTGCTTGAGCGGTTCGATGTTGGCCGCGCTCCCCGTGGAGAGGTTGTCGAGGACGAAGACCTCGTGGCCTCTCTCGAGGAGCGCCTCGGCCAGATGGGAGCCAATGAAGCCGGCCCCGCCGGTCACAAGGTATCGCATTCTCGAGGCTCCGCGTCAGGTGTTCTCGCGCCC
>CAYYCI010000167.1:0-7966 GCA_964470215.1 uncultured Planctomycetota bacterium | reverse complement strand
CCGGGAGGGCTTTGCTACAATCGCCGCGTCTCGCATCGCCCGAGGGGTCGGTTTCAGAGTGTCGGAGGTTTGGCCATGAGACCTGGGCGCCTGTTGGCTCTTGTTCTTCTCGCAGCAGCGGCCGTTCCGCTCGTGTCGCTCGCCGGGGCGGCGTCGCTGGTCGTCGAGGCGGGGGGCAAGGAGCGGCTCCTCGTGCCGATGTGTGTGGAGGTCCCAGCGGCAGCGCGGACCGCCAGGATGACGTGCCAGGGCCGCGAGGTGCCCTGTCAGGTGGCTGATGGGCGGCTGTGGTGGATCCTCGACCGTCTGCCCGCAGGGGCAACCAGGACTTACCGCGTGGAACTCGGCGCCAAGCCCCGGGCACAGGAGCCCGGAGTGGTGATCGAGAAGGGGGAGAAAAGTCTCGGCATCTCGATCGGCGGCAAGCCGTTCACCACCTACCACTTCGTCCCCGGTGCTCCGGCCGGCGTCCGATTGCACCGTCCCTGTTTCTTCCCTGTCTACGGCCCCGACATGGTGACGATGACGCGGCCTTATCCGCTGACGAAGGATGTCCCGGCCAATGTCTCGAAGGACCACCCCCACCACACGAGCATCTGGGTGGCCCACGGGGCGGTGAACGGGGTGGACAACTGGGCGGTGGGCCGCGGCAAGGGCTTCCAGGTCCACAAGACCTTCGACCTGGTGGTCAGCGGGCCAGTGGTCGGCATCTTCCGAGAGCGGCTGGAATGGACCGCCGCCGATGGGAAGAGGCCACTGGTCAGCGAGGTGCGCACCGTGAGG
Source organism: uncultured Planctomycetota bacterium (assembly GCA_964470215.1). Taxonomy (GTDB): domain Bacteria; phylum Planctomycetota; class PUPC01; order DSUN01; family DSUN01; genus CAYYCI01. Next base: position 7,183 of record CAYYCI010000167.1, on the reverse strand, counting down.
GTCTACAACCTGCCCGAGAGCCACCGCATGGTCGACCTGGAGGTCACGTTCGTTGCCGACCACGGGAAGGTGGTCTTCGGCGACACGAAGGAGGGCGGCATCTGTGCCACGCGCATGCGGCCCGAGTTCCGCCACGACCGCGGCGGGCGCCTTGTGAATTCCGCCGGCCAGACCGGCCGGGCCGCCTGGGGCAAAAAGGCGCGGTGGGTCGATGCCTCCGGGAAGGTCGGCGGCAAGCGCTACGGCTACGCCATCTTCGACGCCCCCACCAACTTGCGCCACCCGACAACCTGGCACGCGCGCACCTACGGCCTCCTGACCGCGAACCCCTTCGGGCTTTCTTATTTCACCGGGGACAGGCGGAATCGCCACAAGGGCGACTACAGCCTCGAGGCGGGCGGGCGGCTGACCTTCCGCTACCGCATCTACTTCCACCGCGGGGACGAGCGGGAGGGCGGGGTGGCGGCTCGCTACGACGATTTCGCCTCGCCACCGAAGGCCGCCTGGCGGTGAGCCAACGGGAAGGAGCCGATGGAGTTTCTGGGGCTGCATCTGGCCATCTGGGTCGTCCTGGCCTTCTACTTCGCCGGGATGCTGGCCCTCGGCTGGGCCAGCAAGCGCGGCATCCGCGACCGTGAGGGCTTCCTGCTCGCCAACCGGCGATTCGGGGTGTGGTACATGATAATGCACGCCTTCGGGGCCGGGACCCATCCCGGGGACGTGGCCGGGGTGGCGAGCAAGACGGTCGAGCGCGGGGCCTCGGGCATCTGGGTCTCGTGGATGTGGATGTTCGGGACGCCCTTCTACTGGCTCATCGCGCCGGTGGTCCGCCGGATGCGCTGCCTGACCATGGCCGACTACTTCGAGGAGCGCTTCGGCCGCGGGGCGACCGTGCTCTACATCATCATCGCCTCTCTGGGCGGGACGATCGCCTGCGCGAGCGTCCTGCTGGCCACGACGCGGACGGTTCAGGGGATGATGGGCAAGGCCACGGTGGTCCAGCGTCAGGTCTCGCCGACGGCCACGCCGGAGAGCCAGGAGGCCGATGCCTGGGCCGCGCGGGGCGTGGCCTCGAGGGCCGAGGCGGATGCCTGGTTCTTCGGCATCCTCTTCGCCACGACCGCCGTCTTCGCCCTCTACAGTTACTGGGGCGGGATCGTCGCGGCCATAAGGACCGACATGGCCCAGGGCCTGATGATCATCGTCCTGTCGTTCATTGCGATTCCCCTTGCGCTCAGGCTCCCTGAGATCGGTGGTTGGACAGGGGCGAAGGCCATCCTGCGAGGGTCCGCGAACGCCAGCGCGTTGAGCCTTTTCGACCCGAAGTACTTCTCGCTCCTGGCCGTCTTGGTGCTTTGCGTCAATGCGCCGTTCAGCATGCTGGCCCAACCCCACCTCATCTCGGTCACCTCCGCGGGCAGGACCGAGTGGGAGGGACGGGTGGGCTTCGCCTACGGGAACGTCCTCAAGCGGGTGTGCACGATGGGCTGGTGCGTCCTGGCCTTGTGTTGGTTGGCGTTCCTGCTCAGGCGGGGGAGCAGCGTCCAGCCCGATGCGGCATTCGGCGACTCGGTCCGCTACCTCCTGCCCCCGCTGCTACAGGGGGTGATGTTGGCTTGTGTGCTCGCGGCTGCCATGTCGACCGGGGACGCTCTCCAGGTGACCATCTCGGGCCTGATCTCGCAAAACATCTACCGGCGCTACATCCGGCCGGGCGCGGACGAGGCGAGTTGCGTTCGGGCCGCTCGCCTTTCGGGCCTTGCGGTCATTGTCCTCGCCCTCGGCTTCGCCATCCTGATGCGCGAGAGCGTCGTCGGCTCGATCCTCACCTATTTCAAACTCACGGCAACCGTCGGGGTTTCTGTGGCGCTGGGGTTTCTGTGGCGGCGGATGAACAGTTCGGGCGTTTTCGCCAGCACGATAGCCGCCGCGGCCACCCTCGTGGTCACTCGCTACGTTCTGGGAATGTCGCAGGCGGCCACGACCGGACTCCCCCTGGCGGCCGGGCTGGTCTTTGGCGTGGTGGGCAGCCTGATGGGCGAGCGGCCCGACCCTCGGGTGATCGAGAAGTTCTTCAAGAAAATCTACGTGCCGGTAGGCCAGGAAGAGAAACTCTCGCTTTCGCTCGACGAGGTGGTCCCGCCAGAGAGGCGGCTCCTCGAGGTCGGGGAACTGTTTATCGTCAAGCCGTCGCGGCAGTCGTGGGTGGGCTTTGTGGTCACGCTCGGGGTGTGTTTGGTCCTTGTTGGTCTGATGGTCGCCCTTCTGCTCTGAGAGTCTCGCCGGCTGGGCGTGGGGTTCGGGGTCAGGGTGAAGGCGCTTGTTGTGGCCGGGACGCCAGTTGTCCTAACAGGCTGAGCAAGGGGCTGAGGACGAATGGCTTCGCCACGACGGCGTCAAAGGGCTCGGCGCCGACCATCTGCCCGCAATGACCGCACAAACTGTCGAGGGCGATCATCGGCACGCCCGGATGCGCCTTCCTGAACTCAGCCAGATGGTTCCTGGCGTGGCTACCGAGGAGGTCGAGGTCCACGACGACGGCCGCCCACGGGCCCCCGGCCTCGTCGGCCTCGAGCGCCTCGGCGGCCGTGGCGGCCCGCGCACACGCGTAGCCGTCGCGCGCGAGGGCACGGCCGAGGTACTTGGCCACCGTGTGGTCGGGAATGACCAGCAACACCGCGCTGGACATCGGGCCGCTCCATGGCCATCGTGCGCGGCGGTGAATGTAGAGGGGGGTCAGAGGGACTTAACGACGGCAGGGGGAGGAGCTACCGCCGTTGCTGCCGTGACCCCCCCCGAACCGACGGTGGTGAAGACTGCAAAAAGGGTGCCAATCGAACGCGGGCGGGGCCGGCAGGTGCAAATCCTTACTGGTAACGATTTCCAGAAAGGCGGGCAACGGAAAGGGGCGTTGAAGCTGGCTTCCGGGTGGTTGAAAAGCCCCACCACCTAACTGGTCGGCCTGATGCGCCTGAGTTTGCGGAGGCGGTAGCGAAGGGTTTCGCGGGTAATGCCCAGATACCGCGCGGTGCGGCTCTGGTTGTAGTTGTTCATCTCGAGGGCGCGCTCGATCAGCCGCAGCATCGTCCGCTCGAGGTCCAGACCGTCCTCGGGGAGCGGGGCCTCGGCGGGCGAGGGCAATTCGCTCTCCGCCTTGTCCTTCAGCGGCCTGAGGAACTCGAGGAACTCGGCCTTCAGGACCGGGCCGCGCTGGGTGAGGACGACGCGCTCGATGGTGTTGCGGAGTTCTCGGACGTTTCCTTTCCAGGGGGCGTGGAGGAGGAGTTTTTCGGCCTCCGGCTCGATCTCCTCGAACGGGTTGCCGAAACGGGTGCCGAAGTCGGCCAGAAAGTGGCGGGTGAACGGCATTATCTCCTCGCGGCGTTCCCGCAGGGGGATGGTCCTGAGGTATCCGACGTTGATGCGGTAGTAGAGGTCGCGTCGGAACTCGCCCTTGGTCACGGCGCTGGCCAGGTCCCGATTGGTGGCGCAGATGGCGCGACAACGCACCTGTCGCTCCTCGGTGGAGCCGACGGGGAAGAAGGTGCCGTGTTCGAGGAACCGCAGGAGTTTGACCTGGCTGGCGGCGTCGAGTTCGCCGATCTCGTCGAGGAAGAGGGTGCCGCCCTCGGCGGCCTGGATTTTCCCCGGCGCCCCTTCGGGTCGCGCCCCGGTGAAGGCGCCCGGCGCGTAGCCGAACAGTTCGGCCTCGAGGAGCGTTTGTGGGATCGCCCCGCAGTTGATGGCGACGAACGGGCGGTCAGGACGCGACTCGTCGAAGTGGATGTAGCGCGCCAGGAGCTCCTTGCCAGTGCCGCTCTCGCCCTCGATGAGGACAGGGAGGTCGGCGATGGAGCGGAAGCGATCGGCCAGGCGCAACAGCGCGCGAGTCTTGTCCGAGAAGGCAAGGAGGGTGTCCGGGCCGAAGTACGAGTCGTAGGTTCCTCGCAGCGTGATGTTCTCGTCGCGCAGGCGATGGACCTCGAGGGCGCGCTGGAGGCTCAGGAGGAGTTCCTCGTAGTTGAGGGGTTTCTGGATGAAGTCGTATGCCCCGCGCTTCATCGCCTCGACCGCCTTCTCGATATTCCCGGTGCCCGTGTAGATGATGACCTCGCCGTGTGGGCACAGCCGCTTTAGCTCGGGGAGAAGGTCCAGGCCGTGGCGGCCCGGCATGGCCAGGTCGAGCACGGTGGCGTCCGGCTGGAACTCCTCGATCACCCGCGGAGCCTCGGCCGGGTCCTCGATCGTGCGCACGGCGTAGCCGTGGTCCGACAGGAGACTGGCCATGTATTTCGTCACATAGGGGTCGTCGTCAATGACCAGGACGTTGGGCATCTGGCGGCTCCGTGGGAAGTTCGATTGTGAAGACGGTTCCCTGGCCGACCCGGCTGCTAGCCCGGATCGCCCCGCCGTGGGCTTCGACGATGCGTCTTGTCAAGGGAAGGCCGAGGCCCGCCCCCTCGCCGAAGCCGCTGTAGAACGGGTCGAAGATGCGGTCGAGGTCTTCCGGCCGGATGCCGATCCCTGTGTCGCCCACCTCCACGACCACCCTCTGGCCGTCGCCCCTGGCGCGCACGCTCAGCCGCCCGCCCGAGGGCATCGCCTTGCAAGCGTTCAGAACGAGATTCAGCAGTGCGAGGGCCAGTTGTTCCGGGTCGGCGACGATCTCCGGGATGCCATCCTCGATGGCCCCTTCCCATTGGGCATCGCTCTTGCGGACGTATGTCGAAGCCAGGCGCTTTACGTTCTCGATGACGGCCTCGATGCGGCAGCGTCGGGCTTGGAAAGGCCGCGCCCTCGCGAAGTTCAGGGTGCGCTCGATGGTGTCGTCAATGCGGCGGAGACACGCCTCTATGTCGTCGAGACACTCCTGGTGAGTCGCTTCTTCGGGGCGCTGACGCAACGCGCGCACGGCCAGCGAAATCCCAGCGAGCGGGTTGCGTATCTCGTGGGCCATCATCGTCGCAATCCGGCCGATGGTGGCCAGGCGTTGGGAGCGGACGAGTTCGCGCTCCAGGCGCTTCTCCTCCGTCACGTCCAGCATGATTCCCCGCCGGCGCACCACCCGCCCACCCTCGAGTATGGGCAGCGAGATCGCGTGGGTGTGGATGACCGCGCTGGTGTGGCGATGCACCACGCGATATTCCACCCAGTAGGGCACCGGTCTGAAGGTGGCGCGGCCGGCCTTCTCCACCACCCGCGCCCTGTCTTCGGGGTGTATGGTCGCGAGGGCCACCGACCCGTCGCGACAGAAATCCTCGGCCGTGTAGCCGGTGAATCGCTCCACGTTCTCGCTGACGAAGAGATACCTCGGTGGCCAGGCGGGCTCGACCTCATATACGACGCACGGCAGGTTGTTAATGAGGTCGCGGTAGCGCTCCTCGGCCACGCGGGCGCGGGCGACCAGCGCGCTCTCGGTCCCCGATGCGGCCCGCACGAAGGCCCAGGCGCCCTGGAACTGCCCCTCGGCGTCGAACCGTGGCACGGCGTCGTAGATGACTACCACGCGCCGCCCATCCTTCCGAACGACGGTCTTTTCGACCCCTTGGAGCCTCTCGCCCCGCCGCAGCCGTTCCCAGGCCTCCGCCGCGCTCTGGCGCTCTTCCGGCGCAAACACACCGAGGCGTGGCCGCCCGACCAGTTCCTCGGCTTCGCGGCCGAGGACCGCGCACGCCGCACCGTTGGCGTACGTCAACACCCCGCCAGCGTCCGCGCAGAGGATCGCCATCGGAGCCTCGTCAACCACGCGTCTGAAGTCGATCTCCATGGCTGGCGCCCCACCGGAAACAAATGCCCCAAAGAACTTGGTCTTGATTCTAACGACAGAGCCGGGAACCGTCAAGAACCTCCCGCACCGCCAAACCCCCAGGTCCACGAGGCGGCCTCCCCCTGGGAAAACCGCGTCTTGACCCCGTGCGCGGGGCGAAGTATACTCACCCCCCGCAATGACCAATCCCCTGGCCCAGTCGGTGACCAGTGTGCGGGGCGTCGGCCCTGCCGTGGCCGAGCGCCTGGCCCGCCTGGGGATCGCCACCATCGGCGACCTCCTCTGGCACTTTCCACGCCTCCACCAGGACCGCTCGCGGTTGAAGAAGATCGCCGAACTGACCCCCGGCCACCACGAGGCGGTGGTCGGCGAGGTCAAGTTCGTGCGGCGGCCGTGGCGCGGCGGCGGCAGGAGCGTCCTGGCGGCGACAATCGCCGACGAGACAGGCCAACTGAAAGCCTACTGGTTCGGCATGCCCTACCTGCGCAACCACCTCAAGCCAGGCGCGAGACTCCTCCTCTGGGGCAAGGTGACCGAGCGGAAAGGGCTCGCGCTCCTCTCTCCCGAATTCGAGATGCTCGGCGCGGACGAGCCACTCCACGCCCAGCGCATCGTGCCGATCTATCCTGCGACGGCCGGGATCGGGCAGAAGCGCCTGCGGCGGATCGTCCGCGCGGCGCTCGGCGCCTACTCGGCGCTCGCCCCCGAGGTCTTTTCCGGGGACTTCCGCGCCGAGCATCGCCTCATCCCAATCGCCGAGGCCCTCGAACAGGTCCATTTCCCCGAAAGCCCGAGAGCGGCCGAACTGGCCCGGCGGCGACTCGTCTACGAGGAGTTCTTCCTCCTCGAGGCGGCCATCGCTCTCCGCAAGCGAGCCCTCCAAGAGGAGACCGCGGGCATCGCCTTCGAGGTCTTGGAGAAGGTCGACCGCCGCATCCGTCGTCGCTTCCCTTTCCGCCTCACCGCGGCACAGGAGCGGGCCATCGCCGAGATAAGCGACGACATGGCTCGTCCCCGCCCGATGAACCGCCTCCTACAGGGGGACGTCGGCTCGGGGAAGACCGTGGTGGCCCTCTACGCGATCCTCGTGGCCGTGGCCAACGGCTACCAGGCGGCGCTCATGGCCCCGACCGAAATCCTCGCGGCGCAGCACCACCGGACCGTCGAGCGGTTGCTTCGCGGGAGTCGCGTCCGCGCGCTCTTGCTGACCGGCGGCGCCAGTCCCGCGCAGCGCCGCGAGCGCCTGGCCTCCATCGCTGGCGGCGAGGTTGACCTGGTCGTGGGGACCCACGCGCTCATCGAGAGCGACGTGGAGTTCGCCCGCCTGGGCCTCGTGGTCATTGACGAACAACACAAGTTCGGGGTGATGCAGCGCGCGCGGCTGCGCTGGAAAGGCTCGCGGCCCGACGTCCTGGT
>CAYYCI010000166.1:0-7972 GCA_964470215.1 uncultured Planctomycetota bacterium | reverse complement strand
CCCGCCTACCAGGGCGTCGCCGCCGAGCTTCGCCAGCGCCTCGACGACTGGATGCACCAGACCGATGATCCCCTCTTGAAAGGCCCCGTGCCCGCTCCGCCCGGAGCGCGGGTCAACGACCCCGATGGTCTTTCGCCCCGCGAGCCGGCCCGCGAGGTGTGAACTGGCGGGCGTGGTGCAAGGACGCCCCGCGTTTCAACACGCCAGCCTCCCACCGAGGGCGGCCCCTCACGGAATCTCTTCGGCGCAATCGGGGAAGTCGAGGAAGGACTCCTCGCCCAGGCCGAGCCTCTCGACCGCCTTCCCGATCTGGCCGAGGCGCTCGGCGATAGCATCTATCAGGCGGCGGGTGAGGCGACCTCCGTCAAGCCCGGGCGACACAGGGCGGTTCGGAAGGGGGCAGGCATCGAGCGCGCGACCGACCAAGGGGAAGGATTTGCGACGGTGGGTCGGACGCGTAGAATGCATGGGCAGGGGAGCATCACGCGCGGGACGGTCCAGCGCCGGCGAGGCCACGAGGGAACGACCATGAGGGGAAGAAGTGGGACAGGGCGAGCGGTCTCGAGGCTCCGTTCGCCGCTCGTGGCCGTGTGGGTGGCGCTTGCGGGTTCCATCGCGGAGTCTCACCCCGTGAACATGGACTGCGTTGACCAGCAGTTTTGGTTTCGGGCCGAGCCGCGCCGGCTGGTCGTCGCCGTCTCGGTTCTCTTTCACGAATTTCCCTCGCTGGTTCGTCGCAAGGCGATGGATATGGATGGGAATGGCGAGATTTCCGGGGAGGAGGCGCGCGCCTATGCCGAAAAGGCTCGGCGCGAGCTTCTGGCGGCCCTGAGCCTGTGGGTCAACGGCCAGCGCGTGGCTCTGCGCCCGCTCTGTCCGCTCACCGTGGACCTCCTGGGCGACAGCCAGGTGGTGCCGTTCAATCACGTCGAGCGCGCGGAATTCGCCGCGCAGGTGGACGCGGCGGCGGGAGGGAAAGCGCGGGTGGCGTTCGAGACGAACGCGTTCCCGGATGTTCCCGGGTTCTTCCGCTACTGGGTTTCGGGCGCGGGGATGAAGGTGGTCTGGCGGTCGTTCGTAGAGGAGGCGCCGGTGGACCCCGACGCCGCGGTGGCGCCGGGGAAGCCGCTGCGGCACGTCGAGTTCGCCTACGTGAGGGCGGAGCTTGCTCAAGGCGGGGAAACCGAGGCGGAGCCGTCGGCGCGGCGGGAGCGACCAAGAGCGCGGCCCGAGGCGTTCACGACCGGCTTCCGCGCGTTCCAGAAACACGTGGCGGCCTATTTCCGCCGCGAGTTTCGCTTCTGGGGATTCGTGGTGCTGGTCCTCCTGGCCTTCGTCTATGGGGCGTTCCACGCCTTGGCGCCCGGCCACGCCAAGACCATCACCGCCGCCTACCTCATCGGCTCCCAGGCCAGGCCGTGGCATGCAGTGGTGCTCGGACTGGTGGTCACGGTCTCCCACACCTGGAGCATCTACGCCCTAGCCCTTGTGACCCACTTTTTCTATGGTGGACGGGTGCGTCCCCAGATCCACGGCCTGGTGATGGCGGGCTCGGGCGGGCTGATCGCCCTCCTCGGCATCGCGCAGTTCCTCAGCCGCCTCTGCGGAAGAACCCTCCTCGGCCACACCCACACCCACGGCGGACACCTTCACGCCCATGACCACACCCACACCCACGCTGAACACCTTCACGCCCACACCCACACCCACGAGCAGCCGCACGTGGACGACCATGCCCACCCGCACGGCCACGCCCACGTGGACGACCATGCCCACAAGGACGGCCACGACCATGTGCACGTGGGCGCCAAACACCTGGGGCCTGAGGCCGTGAGCATGAAGAGCCTGGCTCTGTTGGGCTTCTCAGGCGGGATTGTGCCGTGTCCGGGTGCGCTGTGGATTTACTTCCTTTCGCTTTCGCTCCACAGGACCCTGGAGGGCATCATTCTGATCACGGCGCTGGGCGCCGGGCTAGCCACCGTGTTGGTCGTGGTGGGGCTGGTGACCGTGCGCGTGCGGCGAAACCTCTTCGACGGAGGAGAAGGAGGGGAACTGCGCCTGTTCCGCCGGCTGCCTGGTCTTGGAGGACGCGTGGGTCAGTGGGGCGACCGCGCGCTCGCGTGGTTCGGGCGCTCGCTTCGGCTAATCGCGCCGTGCATCATCGCCGCAGTCGGGCTCGTCCTGGTCTTCTGGGGCCTGTTATCGGCCGGGGTCATCGGCGCCTAGCGCGGCTCAGATGTGAACGACGTTGATCCCGGCCAGGCGACAATATGCCTTGAATCCCCCCGCGAGGTCGCCGTAGATGAAGAGTTGGTGGAAGCCCTTGCAGTCGCGGCTGTCCGCCACGTCGTCCACCTCCAACTCCACCGACGTGCGGCAACCCCCAGAGGGTGGGGTGTCTATGTTCCGCAGCACCTTGCCCGTGCCGAGGATGATGTTGGCGGGTCCCTGGAACTTCATGATGGTGACCCTCTGGCCGATCTTCCAGAGGACCTGGGGCGCGACCCCCATGTTCGACTCCGAATGGCTCCGCAGGATGAAAGGCTCGTGGGGCTTGTCCGGCCCGGCGAGTTTGGTCGCGCACGTGCAGTGGGCGCCCATCAGGGTGTTGTTGACCGTGTTGGGCGCGGGGTCTTGCATGAAGCCCGGCCGGTCGAAGAGTAGGTGGGTCAGACGCGAGGAGATGGCGGCGTTCCAGTCGGCCTCGCAGGCCCCGACCACCAGTTCGTCGCGCAGGCGCGACCAGGCGATGCACGGCGGGCACGGGATGGCCCGACTGCCGACGAGCGGCAGGCAGTTGACCGAGATGCCGTCGCATTTCTCGGCGGCAATCAGGCGCCGCGCCAACACATAGCCCTTCGCCGCGTTGAGGATGTCCTGGTCGTTCGGCTCGACGATCTTCTTTGCCTCCCTCTTGTAGTAGTCGGCGATGGCGCGCATCTCGTCCGTCGTCTCGAGCTTCTTGTACTCCGTGACCCAGCGGTTCTGTGGAACGTAGTGGAGGGTCGTGCCGAGGGGCTCGAGCTTTCGGTCCAAAGTCCTATTGCCGGCCATCACGAGGATGCGGCTGTGGCGCATTCGCCAGATGGTGCTGAGCATGCGCAGGCCGAACCCCAGCCAGGTGAAGTCCTGTGTGGCTGCTACGAAGGTCTTCGGAGCCTTCCGGGTGGCCTGGAGATGCCCGGTGAAAGAGCTGCCCATCGGGCTGAAGATTATGGTCGGGACATCGCCCTTGTTGGCGGCCAAGTGGTTGGCGTTGCCCCAGGCGTTCAGGTGCAACACGGTGGCGATGATCCCCTGCGGCGGCGATTTCTTTATCCCCTCGAGGAAGGCGTTCACCTCGCCACGATTGGTCATCGGCTCGAGCTGGACCTTGAGCTCGACATTGAAGCGTTTGGCCGCCTCGCTCAAGACCCTGACGTAATCGGCCTTCCGCGCTTTTACGTCGTAACTGGCTCCCGGCCATCCCATCCAGAAGCGGTCGCCCTTCGGGTGGAGAAACACCACATGGACCAGTGCCTTGGGCGGGGCGGGCGCGGGCTCGCCTGCGAAGAGTTCCGAGGCAAAGTCCAGAAGCCCCATCTTCATGGCCGTCGCCGCAGCGCCCAGCGACGCAAGGAAGGTCCTGCGCCCCATCGCCACCGGGCACCTGTTAGCAACTCTCATGCCGTTCATGGTTCGCCTCCTTACCCTTCGCGCGGCTCTCCTGGCAGGCATCGGCTCGCCTGCCCAGCCACTCGGCCCCGTGGTTCGACTTTGCGGATCATGAAGGCTGCGGACGCGGATGTCAAGTGCCGCTTGCTCCCGAAACGTGCCTGGAATAGAAGACCCTACCTTCGACGCGCAACGGGTGTTGACACGGCTTCTTGCGGTGGCTATACTAGAGTGTGGGAAAAGCCACGTGGAGGAGCACACGATGGCACGCGACGAGGAATACCTGGAGGAATCGGAACTCGACCAGTACATCGAGGAGGAGGGGGCGGAAGGCTGGCGCGAGTTTGCCAATGAACAACTCCGCCGTCTCCCCTGGTGGATGATCTCCGCCCTCGTCCACGGCATCATCATCATTATCCTCTACCTCTGGCCCTACAACGTCGGCGCCACCGAGGAGGTCACCATCAACGTCCCGGTCAAACTCCTCGACGAGGTCGTCGAGGAAGTGGTCGAGGAACCCCCGGAAATCGAGCAAGAGGAGATCGAAGAAGACCTCGATGTCCCAATCGAGGACATCCCTATCTCGCCCGAGCCCGTGAGCAAAGAAGACCCGGGGCCCGACCTCGACATGGACCCGGTGGACGACATGGTCCGCGACGTCGAGCGGCCGGTGCCGAGCATAGACCCGCCGTCGAACACTCCGGTGTTCGCGGTCGCGGGGCCGACGAAGGGCCTCACGCGGGGCATCTACTCGGGCCGCAACTCGGCGGGCCGCGCCCGGGCCATCGGCGGCCGCGGGGGGACGACCCGCCACGCCGAGAGCGCCGTGATGGCCGGCCTCATCTGGCTCGCCAAAGCCCAGGAGAAGGACGGTAGTTGGAACTGCAAACGCTGGGATGGCGGCGGAAACTTCGACGTGGGGATGACGGGCCTGGCGCTCCTGGCTTTCCTGGGCGCCGGCTTCACCCACACCAAAGGCCGTTTCAAGACCACCGTGGCAAAGGGCCTCGCCTGGCTCAGGGCCAACCAGAAGCCGAACGGCAGTTTCCCCTGGAAGACCTTCTACGAGCAGGGAATCGCCACCATGGCGGTCTGTGAGGCATACGGCCTCACACAATCACCGCCGGTCGGCCGCATGGCCCAGAAGGCCATTGACTACATCGTCCAGGTCCAGCCCGAACACGGCGGCTTCCGTTACGGGGGCGCCGTGCCCAAGGACCAGGGCGACATTTCGGTCACCGGCTGGCAGATAATGGCCATCAAGAGCGCGATCTGCGCCGAACTGCGCGTGCCACAGGAAGCGGTCGAGCGCTCGCGAATCTTCCTCAAGAACACCTACCGCAACTACGGCGGCAGTTCCTATCTGGTGAGCAGTAAGGGCACTGGCATGGCCGTCAGCGCCATCGGCATGCTCTGCCGCCAGTTCCTCGGCGGGGACTACGACGCCGAAATCCGTGCCGCCGCCGACTTCCTCCGTCAGCGCGAACTCAAGGGCAACAAGCGGGTCGGGCCCGGCACCGGCAAAGACCACCTCGTCGGCGACCTCTACTACACCTACTACTCCGTCCTGGCAATGTTCCAGATGGGCGGCGAGTACTGGAACGAGTGGAACCAGCGCTTCCGCGACCCCCTCGTCAAGTGCCAGGTCCACCAGATGTTCGACAACCGCGGCCGCTTCATCCGCGGCAGTTGGGACCCCAAGAACCACAACTGGGCCCGCCGCGGCGGCCGCGTCTATGCCACCGCAATGGCTATCCTCAGCCTCGAGGTTTACTACCGCTTCCTGCCCGTCTACAGAATGTGACCGCCCACAGAAAACACGAACCGCCGCCGACAAGAGCCGTCGGCGGCGGGTTCATGCATGGCTCGAGCCGTTCTTCGCCCTCAGGACCGTTCCTCTCGGCAAGGCCGGCCCGCCGGGCCGAGCAACCTCACCTCGTCCCCCTTAGCGAGGAACTTCCGCTCGGGGCGCGAGAATACCCGCCGCACCGCCTCGCGAAGCTCGCCGGGCGAGAACGGCTTCGGGAGGAATTCCGCGCCCAACTCCTCACACACCACCGCCCGCGCGCCAAGGGGCCGCGCGCTCGTCAGGATGAACCGGCACCGCTCGGCCCGACTGCCCAGCCTCCGAGCCAGTCGCGCCCCATCAACGTCTGGCAAGTCGAGGTCCGCAACCACCAGGTCGGCGGCGGCCTCGCGCCAGAGCACCAGCGCCTCGACCGCCGAGGTGACGATCCGGACCTGGAAGCCCTCGTCGGCGAGAATCTCGCCGACCGTCTCGGCGAGGCTGCGGTTGTCGTCAACGATCAGGGCACGTAGCCGGGCCAATCTTCGAGCCTCCCGAGGCCCCTCCCCTCGTCGTCTTCTGCAATCGCCGTGCCGAAACGGCCTCGTCATTGCGCGACCAGCGCCGGGATCGCCTAAGCGCTTCGCCGACAAGGCGTTGCCTCATCGCAGGGACGCTGCCAACGCATGGCCGACTGCCGTTGGCCGGGGTGGTTTCTGCCAAATTGACGCGCCCCTGGGCGCCGGGTCACTTCCCCCCGCCGGCTTGAAGTCTGAGAAGTTCTCGTCGCGCCCAGGCGCCCTGGTCGGTGGCCGGGAACTCGAGCGCCAGGCGACTGAGCGCTGCCGTCAGCGAGCGCTTGTCGCCGGCCAGTTTGTGCGTCCTGGCGAGAGCGGCGAGCGCCCGCGCTCTCGAGGCCTCGCCGCCAGCTTTCGCAGCCCATCGCCGGGCCACTGTCAAGGCCAGGGGCAACCGACCAGAGCGCTGGAGATAGGCGACCAGGGCGGCTCGGCCGCTGTCCAGTCGCTCGGCCAGCGACCGCCCCAGAGGCTCGCCCGCTGGGACAATGGGCAGGAGGCGTTCGCCCAGCTCGAGCGCCGTCTCCAGATAGCCGAAATCCACGAGCGCGGCCGCATATGTCGCCTCATAGGCCACTGGGGCAGCGCGGTGTAGCCGCAAGGTCGTCAGTTCCCTGAGTGCCGCCCGCATCGTCTCTGCCCCGCCCTGGCGCTCGAGGGCTCGGAGGAGGAGCCGAGCTGCCTTCCAGTGTTCGCCGGCACCGGCGGCCAGTCTGGCTGCGTCGAGGGCGGCCCCGCACGCGGCCGCGCCGCCACCCTCGGACGCCAGTTCGTAAGCCCGCCGGGCAGCAGGGGCTTCGCCGTGTGCCGCCAGATGCTCGCCCACCGAGGCCAGAGCCTCGGCCATCTGTTGTGGAGGCAGTCCTTTTCTTTCGCCGAGGGCCTGGAGAAGACTCATCGCTTTTTCGGCGTTGCCCGCGGCGGCCTCCGCCTGTGCCAGCATCGCGAGGTCGCGCGGTCTCAGCCCCGCCAGCCCGAGGATGTCGGCCGCCCAACGAAGCAAGCGAGCGTTGAAGTGCGCCGGCCCCATGCGGCAGCATGCGTCGAGGACCAGGCGGGCCGCACGTTGGGTGTGTGGGCCTTCGGGAAACTGGCGGATGAGCCTTACGAGTGTGGCGAGGGCGCCGGCGGGATTGTCGAGTTGTCGCAGGCGAACCGCGGCGAGGCGCAGGAGGACCGTGGGTGTGGCTCCGGCGGCGATTGTCTTCTCGAGGCTGGCCTGGGCCGCAAGGCCATCGAGGAGTCTTCGGCGGAGCGCGGCGGCCGCCGCGTCGTCGCGGGTCGCGAGGACGCGCTCGCAGGCCTCGACGGCCCCGCGAGGGTCGCCGAGTCTGGCTCTGGCCGTCGCAAGCAAGGCGAGCGCGGCCAGGCGCTCCTCGCCGCGGAGCGCCCGCGCGGCCCGGGCCGCGTGTGCCGCCGTGCGAGACCAGTCGCCGAGGTCGCGGTAGTGAGCGGCGAGGGTAGCCTCGGCCCGCGCGGCCACCGGGTCGCCCTGGCTCTGCGCCGCGAGAGCCTCGGCCCTGGCGGCGGCGCCGGGCTTGTGCCTCGCGAGGCGCGCGAGGGCCAGGAGGAGGCCCGATGCGGCGTCGCGGGCCGCCAGGCGAGTGGCGCAGGTCGCAACGTCGCCCACCTCGACCACGTGCGGGCCTCCGCCTGAGGGGGGCAAGACGTTCCACGCCAGACGCTTGCCGTCTGGCGACCACGCGGGCATCAGGTTCGTCAGGCCATCCGCGACGATCGTCCGTTCGTTCTCCCCGTTGGCGTCAATGACCACGATGTCGGCTGGCCACTCGTCAGGCTTCGTCTTCTTCGGCTCCCAGCCGAACGAGCGCCTGACGAAGGCCAGGCGCTCGCCGGTCGGCGACCATGTCGGGGCGAGACAACCCCCGGCCAGACACCGGGCCAGCACCCTGTGCCTGCCGCTTTCCCTCTCCCACACCCAGACCTCGGCGTG
>CAYYCI010000165.1:0-7995 GCA_964470215.1 uncultured Planctomycetota bacterium | reverse complement strand
CTATAGGACAGTTCGAGCGCTGCGGCCCGGCCGACGGCCGCGCGCCGCAAGCCAGGGCGCCCAGGGCCCCAAGCGACGAAGGCGCCGAACGAAACCTCGAGCGGGCGCGCGAGATCGTCCGAAAGATGCTCCCCGCCGAGGTGCCCACCCCGGAGGGCTACGACCTCTACTGCCTCTACCATCCCACCGAGGGTGTGGGCGGCGACTTCTACGACTACTTTCCGCTGTCCGGCCACGAGGTGGCGCTGGTGCTGGGCGATGTCTCAGGCCACGGCCTCGAGGCGGCGCTGATAATGACGATGGTCAAGAAGTCGCTGAAACTCCACGCCCAGCGCCACCGCTCGCCAGCCGAGGTGCTCCGACGGACGAATCAGGACATCAACTCGGACCTCGACGCCCGGACCTTCGTGAGCGCCTGCTACGCGGTGCTGGACGCGCGGGCGAACAGCCTGACCTTCGCCCGGGCCGGCCACAACCCGCCGATCCTCTTCAACCCGCGCCGCACCCCGGCCATCCGCCACCTTCAGACGCGCGGGATGGCGCTCGGGATGTACGACGGCGGGCTCTTCGACAAAGTCATCGAGGAGGTCGAACTGGCCGTCCGGCCGGGCGACTGCTTCATCCTCTACACCGATGGCCTGACCGAGGCGAGAAACGCCAAGGACGAGACATTCGGACTGGAGCGCCTGGAGGCGGCCATCGCGCGGACCCACGGCGACCTGACGAGCCAGGCGCTGGCCGCGATCCTCTTCGACGAGGTCCGCAGGTTCGCCGACGGCACCTTCCAGGACGACGTTGCTATTCTGTGTGTCCGCTGCACCGGGACGGGCAGCGGCGCCTAGTGGCCTTTGGTCAAAGGGTCCGATGATGCGAGAAATCTTGAGCCGCAACCTCACGGAGGTCAGGGAACGCATTGCCGCGGCTTGTGGGCGCGCAGGCCGACCGCCGGAGAGCGTCCGCCTCGTGGCCGTGACGAAGACCGTCGGCCCGGAAGTCATCCGCCTGCTCCCAGGCCTCGGGGTCGAGGACATCGGAGAGAACCGCGTCCAGCAGGCCAGGGCCAGGCGCGAGAACCTCGGCGGCAGCCTCGGCCTGCGCTGGCACATGATCGGCCGCCTCCAGACCAACAAGGTCCGCCACGCTCTTCGCCTCTTCGAGATGATCCACTCGGTGGACCGCTTCCGCCTGGCGGAGGAGATAGACCGTCGGGCAGGGCGCGAAGACAGGGTCGTGGATGTCCTCGTGCAGTGCAACACCAGCGGCGAGGAGACGAAGGCGGGGGTCGAGGACTCGGAGTTGATCCGCCTCCTGGACCGGATAATGGAACTCGAGTGGGTGCGGGTGCGTGGGTTGATGACGATGGCGCCGATAGTCCAGAGGGCCGAGGACGCTCGGCCCTACTTCGCCCAACTCCGTCGCCTGGCCGAGAAGGCCCGCGCGGCCACCGGGCTGCCTCTGCCCGAACTTTCGATGGGGATGACCCAGGACTTCGAGGTAGCCATCGAGGAGGGCGCGACGATGGTGCGCATCGGCACCGCAATCTTCGATGGCCTTCAAGCCCAGGCCCACTGACCGGGAGGCGGGATGCAACTCCTCGACTTTCTCAACGAGCGCAGCGTGGCGAACCTCCAGACCCTCCAGTGGTACTGGGCGCCCGCCTCGCGGCGCAGTTCCTCGAAGGGCGAACTCCTGAGGCTCCTGCGCCGCCAGATGCTCGATGGCGAACAGGTCCGGCGGTGCTTCGAGGACCTCGAGCCCGTCGAGCAGGACTTCCTGAAGGTTCTCCTGAGGTGTCGGGACTACGAGGGCGAGGTCGGGGCCGTGATGGCGAAACTGCCGGCGCGGCCCTCGGCGCCTGGCGCCGCCCGCGAGGTCATCGAGGACCTGCGCCGCAGGGGCTTCATCCGCTGCTCGGCGCAGAAGAACTGGACTGGAGGCCAGACCGTCGTCGCGCAGATGCCCCAGGAACTCGGCGACTGCCTCGCCGAGACCCTCAACCTCGACATCCGCAACCCCCGCGCCATGCTCAGCCTCGCCTGCCGTCGGGCCGAGTTGCCCGCGCACGAGCGAAGGCCCCTCGAGGAACTCCTGGCGCCTGACTCTATCGCCGAGCGGCTGGCTTCGTTGCCAACGGAGGCGATGCGCCGGCTCGCCGACGTCGCGCTCAGAGAGTGTGGGGGAGTGCTCCCGCTCGAGCAGTTCCCCACCCACAGCGTTGCCATCGAGGAGGTGGATGGGCCGGCCTGGCGACAGGCCCTCGAGGACAGCCTCCTGGGAACCTTCGGCCACCTGTCCATGCTCGACCATGAGCTGGGGGACGATCACGACTGCCTGGTCATTTACCAGGAGGTGGTCGAGGCGTTCCACGCGGCGGCGGCGCCGGTCGAGAAAGAGCCCGAACACGTCTACGCCTGCTCGCTCGACTTCCTGACCGACCTTTTGACGCTCGTGGATTTCGTGCGCGCGAACGCGAGCAAACTGACCTCTGCGGGGCGCCTCTTCCGCGCCGCGCGGAACGAACTGGCGGAACTGAGCGCTCTCCACTCGACGTTTTTCATGGACGAGGATGCCCTGCTGTCGCTGAAGATAAGCGTGGCGCGGCATCTCGGACTGGTCGAGGTGCGCGAGGACAAGCGCCTCCATGCCGCCCCCGACGCCGCGGCGTGGGAGGCTCAGGCGCCGGAAGAACAACTCCGCGGGGTGGTGAACGCGATCATCGAGGTCGTGGCGCCGGAGAGTATCGAGGGGCGGTTTTTCGCCCTGGCCGCCATTGCGATGGACCTCCTGGAGAAGTTCCCGCCGCAGGCGTGGCTGCCCGCAGAGAGTTTCTGGCCGAGGGTCTTCTCGCGCCACGCCCTCGACACGGTCGAATTGGGTGCTTCGGGAGGGCCCGAGGTGGCCGTAGCCCTGACGGAGGGGCGTCCCCTTCCAACGCTCCGCACTCTCTTCGACGATGCTCGGGTTCCGATCCTCAAGGCATTGAATTGCCTCGGAGCACTGGACATCGGCACGATCGGCTCGCGGCTGGTCTTCCGCAGGGGCGAAGTGGCCGACGTGGCCGTCGGCAGTGGCTCGTTGGCGAGGGCAAGCGAACCGCTGTTGATCGTCAATCCCGACTTCGAGGTCATCGTCTTCCCCGAAGAAGGCCACCTGGAACTCGGCCACCGTCTCTGCGGGTTCTGCGAGCGGGGCAAGAGAGAGGTCACCCACCACCTGAAACTCACACGCGAGAGCGTCCAGCGGGGCGTCCTTCGCGGCATCAGCGCCGACGAGATGATCGCAAGGCTGAGCGAAAACTCCCGAGTGCCGCTCTCCCAGAACATCGAGTACTCGGTGCGCAACTGGGCCGCTTCCGTCCACCTCGCCCGCATCCAGAGCCTTCACATCCTCGAGTTCCCGACTGCGGAACTCGCCGAGACGGCGATACACCTGCCAGAGATCGCCCCGGTGGTCGAGCGGCGCCTGTCGCCGAACGTGTTGGTCTTGCGTGTGGCGGAACTGGAGCCCGAGGCCGAGGACGCACTCAAGGAGTTGGGGGTCCACCTGCTCTAGGCCGGGGCGGCCGCAGGGTGTCGAAGAGCGCAACCGCCACCGTGCCCACCAGCCCGGGAAAACGCCTCGTGAAGAGGGGAGGGCCGTAGCCGCTCAGGGAGCGCACGACGTCGGGGTTCGGGGGCGCGATGTTGCTCGCGGCCTCCAACACCCACACCCTTCGTCCAGTGGCCAGTTGCCTGGCTCGGAATGGGCGCGGAACCAGCGGTGCGTGCATGGGCAGGACGCGCGGCCCGCGATAGACGTGTTTGTAGTAGTAAAGGAAGGGAAGTTCGGTCCACGGGGGGTTGAAGACCACGTAGTCGCCTGGTTCGACTCGCCTGGCTAGTTCCCCAATAGCGCCCCGCCAGTCCTCTTTCTCGACTCCGGGCCTGTAGTAGGCCGTCAGCGAAGCGGCATTGAGAGCCAGGAGCGAGACGAAGGCGACGAGCCCTCCCCG
Organism: uncultured Planctomycetota bacterium; assembly: GCA_964470215.1. Classification (GTDB taxonomy): domain Bacteria; phylum Planctomycetota; class PUPC01; order DSUN01; family DSUN01; genus CAYYCI01. The sequence continues at coordinate 4,004 of CAYYCI010000165.1, read as the reverse complement.
ACGAATCGGCCGCTTCTCGCTGCTGAGCGCCGCCGCCAGCAGGACGGCCATCCCCGGCGCCGCGAAGATCACGTGCTTAGGCTCGTAGACGTGGCCTTTGAACGGGAAAGCGGCGAGGGCCAGAAGCGGGGCTACAAGCCACACCCCGCCGACAACTGCCGCACACCCGAGGCGCCGTCCGGCGCCGAGGCCCAGGACGATGGTCGCCAGCGCCACCGCCGCGCCGACGGCAACCACGACCGGCCCCCAACTTCCAGACAGGTGGTGCAGGAAACCCGAGGTGAACTGGGCGGCGGTCTCGCGGAGCGCCTCGAGCGAGAGCGGGCCGCCACCCCCCGGCGGCGCTTTGCCCTGGAGCAAGACCAGCCGCTCCTGAATCACGGGCACGTAGAGGGCGAAAAGCCCCAATGGCACCGCTTGCCAGGCGAGCCACGGGACGAGGAGTTTTCGTCCGATGCTCCGCCACAACAACAGGAGGGCCAGAACCTGGGCCGCCACCGCGAAGACGCTGTAGTAGAAGGTGTAGGCGGCCGCGGCGTTCGCCAACGCAAGCCCAAGCCACATCGGCCACCGCTGAAGCCGACGCCCGGCCACCAACTCCACGAGGAAATACCACGAGAGCGCGACGAAGAAGCCAGCCAGGGCATACATCCGCACTTCCTGGGCGAAATACACCTGGAAGGCCGAGACCGCTACCACCAGCGATGCGAGAAAGGCCGCGCGCCGCGTAGCCACCACGCCGACCAGCCAGTAGAAAACCAGCGCCGTGGCAACGCTCACCGCCGCGGAGAACGCTCGCGCCTGGCCCGCGCTGTGGGACCGACACAGAAAGAGCCACCGCTGTTCGGCTGGCACGGGGCCGTGGGTCATCGCGAGCGGCTTGTGCATCCAGATGTGGAGGAGGGCATAGTAGAGGGGCGGGTGGGCGTCGCAGGCTTTCACCGAGGCGACGACGTTCCCGAGCGGGGCGTCAATGGCGTTCATCGTGGCCGCCTCGTCGAGCCACAGCGACTTGGCCCCCAGGGCGTAGAACCTCGTGGCGGCGGCGACGGCGACGATCCCCAGCGGGACCAGAACGCGCCAGACGCGGGCGCTTCTCCTCGAGGGTCTGTCCTCTCGTGGTGTCATTTCGGCGGGTTCTTCTTTTCCGGCGTGACGGGCCGCTTCTCGCGCCAGAGGCCCAACGCTCGCGCGAACTGCTCAGCGAGCCTGGGGATCACCGGCACGGGCAACACCCTGAAACTCGGCTTCTCGAGCGTGCCCTTGACTTCGACCTGAAGGAGTTGCTCGCGGATGAGTTTCGGGACGAGAGGGACGAGTTCGATCAGCGGAATGCCGCTCTTCGGGCTCACAAGGCGCAGGTCGAGCGAGCGGTCGAAACCGACCACCCCTTGGCCGGCCAGAAGGCGGCTCTCGCCGAGGAGGGACAACTCGTGGACGACGACGGAGTCGTGCTTGATCGCGAATTTCATCTCCGCCTCGGTGATCGAGCGATCGAGGGGAGAACGGAAGCCGAGCGCGTTGAAAAGGGCCGCCGCCAGAGGCAACTCCCCCAACTGGCCTCGCGTCACCGAGGCGACGCCGTCGCCGACCACCCCTTCGTCCTTGAAGGTGACGGGCGGGAAGTCGAGGCTGACGTCGAGGGTCCCGCGCGCGGGTCCCTTCATCCCCAGTCCCTGTCGGGTGAGCGACTGAAAGTCGGCTCCGCGAAGCGACAGGTGCCCGGCGAATTGGCGCTGCCCCGCTGGCTCGAGGCTGAACCTGGCGCTCAGCCGCCCGCCGTAGAAGCCGCCAACCAGGTCGGTGAAGACGAGCCGCGAGGCGTAGGCGTTCTCTTTCTCGCCCGGGCGGCCGGTGTAGATGAACCCGCCCTTGAGTTCCGTGGCCTCGTGTTTTCCGACTGCCAGGCGCCGCAGGTTCACGCTGCCCTTGAAGTCCTCGCGGCCGTCGTGGCCCACGACCCCCTCGTCAATGTGAATCTCGCCGCTGACCTTCTGGAAGTCGTAGCGGCACTTGAAGGTGGCATCGCGAAGCCTTATCGTCCCCGAGCAGCGTAGCGGGCCTTTGGGGTCGGCGGGACGCACGACGGTGAGGGTCGTGTCGGCCTTTCCCCTCAGGTCGATCGCTTCGATGAGTTGCTTGAGTTCGGGAGGGACGACCCTGCGGAGTTGGTCGTCGAGGCTGAGGGCGCGCGCCGCTACCTCGATGGTTCCGCCGCCCTCCCCGGCGATCCTGCCCCTGAGGCGGACTTCCTCGGCGATGGCGGCGCGGCCGACCACCTCACTCAGCTCGAGGACGCCATTGTTGTACTCGGCCCTCCCGCTCAGGCCGGTCAGGCGCGCAGGGAACTTGGCATAGGTGGCTTCGCAGCCCTTCAAGGTGGCGTCGAGGTGGAAACTCTCCCATTTCCTCGTGCCGATGTCCACCACCGCGCTGACGCTCGCGCGGATCGCCCCGCCGAGTTTCAACTCGTCCCAGAGCACCTGCCAGTCGGGTGGGAGAACGTCGTGGAGCTCCTTGTCGAGGGCCAACTCCTCGGTTTCGACCTCGAGGAAGAGTTTGCGGGCGCCCCGGGCCACGGTGGCCTTGCCGTCGATGGTGACGGTCTTTCCGCGGAGTTTCCCCTGGACGTTGCTGATGGTGGTGTCGCCATCCTGGTTGACCACGACCTTGCCACGGGTCACGTCGCGGACCTTCAGCGGCAGGCCAGCGTAGCAAAACGCCGCCTCGGCCGGCTCGATTGTCACCTTTTGCCTGGGATGCTCGCGGTCTGCCGGTGACGACGCATATTGATACTCGACATTCGCCATTCCCGAGGGCATGATCTCCTTCCAGACCTTCTGCCAGGTCTGAGGGAGTGCGGCCGCCAGGCGCTGGTCGAGGGAAAGCCCGCTCGCCCGCAAGGTGAAGGCCAGCCCGCGCTTCGGCTCGTACGTCCCGTCCGTGACTTCCACGACCGCGCTTCCGACGCGGGCCTTCATGCCCGTGAAATTCGTGCGGCCGGTGCCCTCGACCCGGAACGTGCCCATGAGGCCGGTCAGACGCAAGGGGAAGGAACGGTGCTCGACCGAGCAACCCTGGAGACAGGTGACCTCGGTCCAGTGGCGCGAGTGGCCGGTGGCCGGGTCGCTGGTCAGGTGGAAGGCCACGGCCACACGCCCTCGCGGCTGGAGGTCGTCGTAAACCTTCTGTGCCCCTGGCGAGAGGAATGCCCTCGCCGCGGGGCCGAGTGTGACCTCGGGAGCGAGAACCGTCAGGTCGAGGCTCTGGCCCTTCGGGGTGGGGCGTATGGTGCCGAGGAGGCGGACGGGGAACTCGCCCAGGCGGGCGCTCAACTCCCGCAGCGAGACCGTCCCCGCCTCGTCCACCACTATCTCGCCGCGGACGTCGGTGAAGCGATGCGGGAAGGCCCGATGTTGGAAACTCGCGCCCTCCGGCGAGATGACGAAACGGTAGGCCAACTTGTTCGGGTCGTTGGTCGGGCTGGTCACCCACACCTTCACCGAGGTCGTCCCCTCGGGCTGAAGGTCCTCGTAGGTCTTCCGCCAGCCGGGGGTCAGGGCGTTGCGGAGGGTCTGGTCGAAGGGGACGTTTACCGCCTCGATATAGAGGTCGGGGACGGCCTTGTCGGAGACTTGCCCCGTGACCTGCACTCTGGCGTTTCCGTGGCGGCCTCGCAGGCCCTCGACCACGGTCACGCCGTTCTCCCAGAAGACCGAGCCGCTGATCTCCGAGAGAGGGTAAGGGAATTTCTTGTAGGTTGCGGAGGCCCCGCGGACCTCGGTGCGGATGGACGCCTCGAAGCGCCGCGCCTTCCGCCACCACGTCGAGCGGTGGTCAACGCTTATCACCCCGCCCGACACCCCCAGGTTGTCCCACACCCGTTTGAGTGCCGGGTTACACGCCTCGTAGAGTTCGCGGTCAAGAGGGCGGTCGCGCGCCACGATGTGGCAGTCCACCTTCTCGGGGGTTGTCTGGCCCCAGAGCGTGATGGTGGCGGGGCC
>CAYYCI010000164.1:0-7996 GCA_964470215.1 uncultured Planctomycetota bacterium | reverse complement strand
GGCGGTGTATGATGGAAAAGAGCCTCTGGACTTCGCGCCTGGAGAGACTGCTGGTCGGCTCGTCGAAGGCCACGACCTTGGCCTCGCGCAGGAGCGCCTTGGCGATGGCCACCATTCGGCGCTGCGCGATAGGCAGGAAACTGATGCGGGCGTTGGGATCGATGTCTTCCTCCAGGTCGGCGAGGATGGCTCTCGCCGCTTGGCGCATCGCCTTCTTGTCCAGCCACCCGTGCCTGGCCGGCATCTGTCCCAGGAGCAGGTTCTCGGCCACGGTCATCTCGGGGACGAGTTGTGCTTCCTGGTAGATGACGGCGATGCCGGCGGCGAGGGCTTCGGCAGCGTTGCTGAAGTGGCAGGGTCGGCCGCCGAGGCGAATGGTGCCGGTGTCGGGGGTGTAGGCTCCGCTGAGGATTTTCAGGAGGGTTGACTTGCCCGCGCCGTTCTCGCCGACCAGCGCGTGGATGCTCCCTTCGGCGACCCCGAACGAGACGTCGTCGAGGGCCTGGACGCCCGGGAAGCGCTTGCTGATCGAGTCGAATTCCAGGTAGTGCTGCTCGCCCATGTCACGCCCGGGCACTCAACGCTCGAGCACGCCCTCCAGGCCGAGTTTCTTGAGCACCTCTCGGAAGTTCTCGCGGGTGCATATGACGCCCTTCGTGCGGATGTCTTTCGGCGGTTCGATGCTGTCCTTGATCCACTTGTAGAGCAGTTCAGTCGTCTCGTAGCCGTGGCGGAATGGATTGATGAGACAGGTTGCGAAATAGCCTGTGGGGTTGGGCTTGAGGAACTCCTGAAGGCCGGTGCCCGCCCCGATCCCGATGGCGAGGATGGTGTCGGCGTCGAAGCCTCGGCCCTCCATGGCGCGGATCGCGCCCAGGACTCCCTCGTCGTTGACTGAAAAGACGATCCAACGCTTGACCTCGGGGTGTTGGGTCAGGAGGCCGTTGGCCGCGGCGAACGCGCCGGGGACGTCGGTGGTGCGTTCGGGCGCGCGGTAGATGCGGTCGGCAGGGAAGCCCGCCTCGACGAGGGCCTCCGTGGTTCCGGCTATGCGTTCGCGGAGGGTGTGGAGTTCATCGTAGGTGATGGCGCAGGCTGCGGCGCCCTCGAGGGGCCATTTGCGGCGCTTGAACTCCTTGTAGAGTTCGCGTCCGACCTGTCGGCCTATCTCGCGAGCGGAGAGGCCCATGTAGTGCACGTCCATGAATTTCCCGTCGTGGCCGACGAATTGGTCGTCCACCGAGAAGACCTTCATCCCGTACTTGCGCGCTCGTGCCATGATGGCCGGTCCGAGTTTGACGTCAGGGGTGCAGATGACGAAACCCTGTGCGCCGTCGGCGGCGAGGGTGTCTATGGCCGACATGACCTTCTCGCCGTCGGGCGCGCCGATCTTGATCAACTCGAAGCCGTACTTGTCCGCGCACTGCTGGGCGTAGCGCCACTCGTTCTGGAACCACAACTCGTCGGGTTGCTTGACGATGAAGCCGATCTTGATCTTCTCGCCGCTCTTGGTTTGTTGCTGGCCGCCTTTCTCACCGCAGCCGACAATCAGCGGGGCGAGAAGCAAGGAGAACGCGACGGCTCGTTTCATTTCGCTGCCTTTCCTATTCGATAGACCTTGATTTCCCAGATGGTGGGGGTTTCGGATGCCCGCTCGATCACCAGCCTGATGCGGGTGGCCTCGAGTGGTCTTGGCAGTGCCACGAGGTGGTTGCGTCCTAGTTTCCGCCCCCGTGCGATTGGCTTGAGTTCCTTTCCGCCGGCTTCCAGGCGCCAGGCGAGGACTCGGTTGCCGAAGTCGGTGCACTCGTCAATGACCACCTGGTTGAATGCGACCGGCTTTTGCCAGAGGAGTTCGAGCCAGGCCCCGTCGCGCTCACCCTTGCGGCTGTTCCAGCGGGTGGAGGCATCGCCGTCGTTGGCCCGGGCGGCCACGTAGCCCGACGACCAGGCCGAAGATGCCCGGGCTTTGGCCCGGAGGGCGAGGTTTTCGGGAGGGGGAGCGGCGACCTCGACGCGCACGCTCTGGGGCCTCTGGGGGCTGCCCTCGGCCTCGATGGTCAATGTCCCGACCCACACCTGTCCCGGCTCGAGGTCGTCGGCCTTCGCGGTGACTTTCACGAGTGTCTTGGCCGGTGCGCTCGGCAATCTGCCCTGCGCCGGCTCCACGCTGAGCCGCGGATCGGAGGCCCGGATGCGGAATCGTGCGGGCGCGGTCCCGAGGCTCTCGACCACCACCTCGGCTTCCTTCCCGCGCTCGAGATGAAGGAGGGACGGGGAGCAAGCGAGCGCCGGCCCTTTGATGGGGGCGAAGCCGACGCTCCAGCGGGCCTCGCCGCTTCGCTCCGGGATGATGCGAACGACGGCCGTGGCGCCCACGCGGTTGGCCTCGAGGCGGCCCTGCGAGGCGGAGGCCTGGGCCACCGCGAAGGAACGAGCGACGAAGACGAGGGCGTAGGGGTCGCCCTTGACGAGGTGGGAGGAGGTGCCCTCGACCCTCCAGCCCTCGCCCTCGCGGCGCCAGACCAGGCTCTGGAGGTCGAGGCCGCCCTGGCTCAGGTGGCGGCTGGTAGAGACGAGGGTGGGTCGAGACCCCACATCGGGCACGAGGGCGAACAGATGGCCCTCGTAGGGGGCCAGGCTTCGCTGGACCTTTGCGGCGCGGGGGAAACTGCCGAGGTAGGCGGAGTTCCAGAAGTCGAAGATGTGCACCCTCTCGGCCTCGAGAGGCAGGCGGCTGAGATCGAGCGACTTCGTGACGGGGGTGCGATCGTAGTTGAACAGGCCAACCACATCCCACGTCCCCCAGGGCTTCGCAATCCGCAGGTCAAAGAGGTCGTAGCGTTTCCAGTCGGTTATCGGGTAGAGGTTGACGGGGTGAATGTCGAGGGTGGGGAAGGACAATTGCCAGACGCGGCGGATGGCGGGGGGGACCTTCACCCACACGTCATCCGTGAGGAATTGCTGGCCTGTGAGGACGCGGGCCTGGGCGTTCAGGCGTGCTCGCTCGAGCTTGGCGCGGTAGAGATTGGCGGCGGCGTCGGGGTCGCAGAACCACGCGACGTTGTTCAGGAAATTCCACCGCAGGATGACGTTTATCGCGTGGGGACGGTTCCCCGTGTCGGGGCCGGTCCGGGAGCCATCCACGAGGCCGATGGCATCGAGGGGTATGCCGTAGCAGGCGTTGATGAACTTCTCCTCGCCGACGGTCTTGCGCCCGATTGCCAGGCCCTTGCGGTAGCCGTCGAGGCCGGCGCCGTCGGTGGCTCGGCGATAGGCGCCGATGACGCTCGGCTGGCCGTCAATCTTGAAGAAGTCGAAGCCCCAGGTCTCGCTGGTCTTGTGCCACCAGGCGGCGAACCATTTCTCCACCGCCTCGGGGTTGTTGACGTTGAGGGTGAAGTTTCCGCCCCAGTTGATCCCACCGAAGGTCTTTATCGGCTTACCGTTCTTGTCGTGGAGGAACCACTGGGGGTGTTTGGCGTGTTCGCTAGCGGGCGCGACGACGAACGGGGTGAACCAGATGCCCGGGACGAGGCCCCTGGAGCGGATGTAGTCGGCGAAGCCGCGCATGGTGGCGTCGTCGCGGAAGGGGTAGTTGTCGTCGAGTTGGAAGACCAGGTTTGGGCCGGCGTATGGCAGGAGGTGTTCGGCCACCCAGTCCACGTTGGGGAACAGCCATTCTTTTCGCTGGGCGGGCCGCCCACGCCAGCCCTGGATGCCGTACCAGGTCATGGCCACGACGGGTGCGGTGGGCCAGCGCTTTCGCTTCTTGATGGGCGTGTAGTAGCGGATGGCGAGTTCGTCGCGATAGTAGTTGCGGCGGAGGCGCAGGGTCAGGAGGGAGCGGCCGATGGGCGCTCGGGCGGCGAGTTTCCAGCCGTCAGCGTAGCCCCAGCGCGCCTGGCCATCCGAGAAGGCCGAGAGGGCGAGGTCGCGTTGAGGGTCGAAGAGCGAACGAGCGGGGGTCACCGGGGCAGGGCCGAGCCTGGTGATGAGCACACCCTTGTCGGCTTCGCGCTCGTCGGTGAGGATCGCGGGGAGTGGATTCTTGCCCATCGCGGCGCTGCATTCCCAGGTTGCGTGGCCTTCGAGCGGCGCGCTCGTTTCGATCGCGAGGCTGCGGCCGTCGAGGAGTCGCAGGCGAGCGACCACGCGGCCGTGGTGCAGGATCGCCATTTCGTGTTTCTGGGGATCAGACGTAATCTTGGCTGCGGGGGCGTTCGAGGCGAACGGCTGGCCAGCGGTTTCACCCCTGACGATTCCGGCGGTGAAGAGGGCGCCGAGCTTCGCGTCGGCCAGGGAGAAGGTGCGGGATTGGGGGTCAAAGGCCACTTTCAGGCCGTCGCGCGTGATCTCTCCCGCGGCGAGGGTCTGGAAGCCAAGCGCCGCCAGAACGAGACTGTGGAGGATTCTTGCGCCCACGCTTTCGATCTCCTGTCGAGTAGCCACTTGCTCCAACGATAACCGGGCTTGAGGAAATCGTCAAGCGGAGGGAAGGGTCTGTGCGCCGGACTGGCGGCCGACTGTGTGTTTCGGCGAGGGGTGGCTGGGCGTTTGGGTCGCATGGGTCAATAAAGGAGGTTCCTGGCGATTTCTTCGGGGACTGGCAGGTAAGCGACCGGTTCCATTGTGAATGTTGCTCTGCCCTGGGAGAGGGAGCGCAGTGCGGTGGCGTAGCCGAACATCTCGGAGAGGGGTGCTCTGCCGCCGAGGACGTAAACCCCGCTGCGGATGCTCTGTTCGTGGATTTCCGCCCTGCGAGCGTTCAGGTCAGTGATGACCTCGCCGAGGTGGGCTTCGGGGACCATGACCTCGAATCGCATCCAGGGCTCGAGGAGGACCATCCCTGCCTTCTCGGCGGCTTTGCGGAACGCGCGGGTGGCGGCGGCGCTGAAGGCGCCCTCGGAGGAGTCGGTGGGGTGGAAGGCGCCGCCAGTGACGATTGCCCTGACGCCGGTGACCTGGTATCCGGCGAGGACTCCTGCGGTAGCGGCGCTTTCGATGCCCTCGAGGACGCCCTGGCGATAGATGGGTGGGATCTGGTCTTCGGGAGCGAGAATCTGGGTTTCGACGCCCTTGACGGCCTGGTCGGGCTCGAGGCGGAGGGAGACGCGGGCGAATTGGGGTTTCCCGCCTGCGGGCTGAACGTACTCGGCGGTGGCCTGGGCGGGCTGGCCGATGGTCTCCTTGTAGGAGACGCGCGGCTTCCCGACGTTGGCCTCGACGTGGAAGTCGGTGAGCATGCGGTGCTTGAGGACGTCGAGGTGGAGTTCACCCATTCCGGAGATGATGGTCTGGGCGGTTTCGGGGTCTGTGTGGCGACGGAAGGTGGGGTCTTCGCGCTCGAGGCGGGTGAGGACTGTGTCGAGGCGGGCGCGGTCGGCGCTGGTCTTTGGCTCGATGGCCATCGAGATGACGGTCTCGGGAAAGGTCATGGCCTCGAGGACGACGGGGTGTCGGGGGTCGCAGAGGGTGTCGCCGGTGGCGGCGGACTTCAGGCCTGAGGCGGCGACGATGTCGCCGGCGCGGGCCTCCTCGAGAGGTTCGCGGTCTTTGGCGTACATGCGGTAGAGGTGGGTGATGCGCTCGCGCTCGCCGGTTCTGGGGTTGAGGAGTTGTTGTCGGGGCTTGAGGGTTCCGCAGTAGAGGCGCAGGTAGCACAGGTCGCCGTGTTCGTCGGAAGCGATCTTGAAGAGGAGGGCAGCGGTGTGGCCTTTCTCGCTGATGGTTCGCTGGATGGTTTCGCCGGTTTTGGGGTGCATGCCCTGGATGGGGGGCATGTCGAGAGGGGAGGGGAGATAGTGGCAGATGGCGTCGAGGAGGAACTGGACTCCGTTGTTTCGCAGTGCGGCTCCGCAGAGGACGGGGACGAGTTTCCCCTCGAGGGTTGCGGTGCGGATGGCGGCGCGGATTTCGTCCTCGCCGATCGGCTCGTCCTCGAGGTATTTTTCCATGATGGCGTCGGAGTGTTCGGCGAGGGTGTGGATGAGTTGGTCGCGATGGAGTTCGGCGAGGTCGTGGAGTTCGGGGGGGATGGGGCGGTCGTCGTATCGGGCGCCGAGGCTGGCCTGGTCGGGGTAGCGTGCGATCATTCGGATGAGGTCAAGGATGGCGATGAAGTCGGCGCCGGAGCCGATGGGCATCTGGATCGGGAGGGGGGTTGCGCCGAGGCGGTCGCGGACCATGTCGAGGCACTTGTCGAGGTCGGCGCCGGCACGGTCCATCTTGTTGACGAAGATGATGCGTGGGACGTGGTATCGGTCGGCCTGTCGCCAGACGGTTTCGCTCTGTGCCTGGACGCCGGCGACGGCGTCGAGGATGACGACGGCGCCGTCGAGGACTCGGAGTGCGCGTTCGACCTCGGCGGTGAAGTCCACGTGGCCTGGGGTATCAATGATGTTTATCTGGTGGCCGAGCCAGGGGCATGTGACGGCGGCGGAGGTGATGGTGATGCCGCGCTGGCGTTCCTCGAGCATCCAGTCGGTGACGGTCGTGCCGTCGTCCACGTTGCCGAGTCGGTGTTCGAGGCCGGTGTAGAAGAGGATGCGCTCGGTGGTGGTGGTCTTTCCGGCGTCAATGTGAGCGATGATTCCGATGTTGCGTTTCCGCTCGATGGCCACCGGCATAGGAAGGGTTCCTGGCCTCCATGTGAAAAGCCGCCCGCGCGTCGCAGGCGGAGTAGATAATATAGCCGCCGGGAGCGTTCGCGGTCAACCGCAGCGCCCATTCGGGACGCGGCGGCGCTTACCAGGCATAGTGAGCGAAGGCCCGGTTGGCCTCGGCCATTCGGTGGGTGTTTTCGCGCTGTGTGGCGGCGTAGCCCTCGCGGCGGTGGGCGTCGCAGAGCTCGTCGGCGAGGCGGACGTGCATGGGCTTTCCTTTTCGGGCCCGTGCGCCCTCGAGGATCCATCTGAAGGCGAGAGCCTGCTGGCGCTTTGGGGTGACGGGGACAGGGCCCTGGTAGTTAGCGCCGCCGACTCTGCGGGAGCGCACCTCGACGTCGGGCTTGACGTTGTTTATGGCGGTCTCGAAGAACTTCAGAACATCAATGCCAGGGTAGCGCTGTTCGACGAGGTCCATGGCGTTGTAGAAGATGCGCTCGGCGACGCTCTTTTTCCCTCGGCGCATGAGGCAGTTGATGAACTTGGCGACCAGGAGGCTGTCGTAGCGAACGTCGGGCTTGAGGAAGCGTTCGGTGGACTCGAATTTCTTTGCCATGTTGGTGCTCCGTGGAAGGGTCACTTTGGCCTTTTGGCGCCGTACTTGGAGCGCGAGCGGCGTCGGTCTTTCACTCCTGCGGCGTCGAGGGGGCCGCGGATGATGTGGTATCGGACGCCGGGAAGGTCGCGCACTCGGCCTCCGCGCACGAGGACGATGGAGTGTTCGTGGAGGTTGTGGCCTTCGCCTGGGATGTATGCGGTGATTTCGCGGCCGTTGGAGAGACGGACTCGTGCGATTTTTCGCAGGGCGGAGTTAGGTTTCTTGGGTGCTCGGGTGGTGACCTGAAGGCACACGCCGCGGCGCTGGGGACAGCCCTCGAGGTCTGGGCGTTTGCTCTTCTTGCGGATTTTCTTCCTGGGCTTTCGCACGAGTTGGTTGATCGTTGACATCTGTTCTTACTCCGATGCTTGTCGGCTATTCGGGATTCGCCGGGGAGCCGGCGGGTTGCGCTTGCTCTGGTGGTTCTTCGGCATCGAGTTCTGGGGGTGGGGGAGCGATCTGTTTTTTCTCCATGGTGGCGATGTAGTGTTTGGGGAAGCCGGTGCCGGCGGGGATCAGGTGGCCGAGGATGACGTTTTCCTTCAGACCCCGGAGGTAGTCGACGCGACCAGCGAGCGCGGCCTCGGTGAGGACTTTTGTGGTTTCCTGGAAGGAGGCGGCGGATATGAAACTCTCGCTCTGGAGTGCGGCTTTTGTGACGCCGAGCAGGAGGGGTTCCGCGGTTGCGGGCTTGCCGCCCCTTTGAACGACTCGCTGGTTCTCGTGGCGGAAC
>CAYYCI010000163.1:0-7996 GCA_964470215.1 uncultured Planctomycetota bacterium | reverse complement strand
GAACACACACACCAGGCTCATCGAGACCACCCAGCCCATCATCCCGCCGTTCCAGTCGAGATAGACGGCGAAGGCGAGGACGTCGGTCTCGCCCTCGGTGCCGCCGACGAAGAGCATGAGAGCCTCCCACTCAGCGGCGGCCCGTGCCCAGACCACGATCAGGCTGGCCAGCACCCCGCGCTTGGCCAGCGGCAGGGTCACGCGGAAGAAGGTCCTCGGAAGCGTCTCACCCAGCGAGCGCGAGACCTGCTCGAAGCGCGGGTTCACCACGTCGAACGCCGCCTTCATCAGCCGCGAGCAGAACGCCACGGTAACGACGAATTGGACGAAGACGACGCCCTGCACGTTATGGCCGAGGCGAAGGCCGATGGCCTCGCAAATGTGCTTGACGGGAAACGTGCGGACGAAACCGAAGAGGAAGGCCCCGACCGCCGCCGGCGGCACCATCACCGGCAGGTCGATCACGGCGGAGGTGAGGTTTGGCCAGGGGAAACGCAGGCGCGAGAGCGCGTAGCCCACGGGGATACCCACCACCATCGAGAACGCCGTCGCCAGCGTGGCCGTCCAGGCCGTCAGCCACACCCGCGCCCACATCCTCGACCGCCCGAGGAAATACAGGGTATCGGACCAGCCAAGGTAAACAGCGTTGCTCACCACCAGAGCCACGTAGCCACACAACACCACCACGACGGCCGCGACACAGATAGCCGGCCACAGGCGGCTGGTGCGGCGCCTCGGGTTTTGTGGGTTGGTTGTCATCGCTACCTGTCCTTGGCTCGCAGGCCGGCTCCCGCCAGGATTCTCTTGGCCTTCTCGCTCCGAAGGAATTGGACGAATTTCTCGGCGCCCTGCGGATTCTCCCCCGTCGTGAGCAACACGGCCACCAGTGGCTCGACCACGTTGACCTCGGGCGGAATGGGGATCATCTCGTAGCGGTCGGCGCCGAGTTCGAAGATGACCCAACTCCACATGATCGCCGCGTCGGCCTTGACGCCATCAACGGCCTTCGCAGTGGCGACCTCGCCGCGGATGCGCTTGACGACGTTTGGCTTGACCTTCTCGGCGAGCTTGCTCGCGGCGAGGATTCGGTCTGTCACGCGCCCCAGGCAGCCCCTCTCGTGGCACAGCACGACCTTCACCCCGGGCCGTGCCAGGTCGGCGAGGGACTTGATGCCCTTCGGATTGCCCTTGACCACCTGGATGATGGGGGTCACCTGGCCGAGGCGGACCGGCTCGGAGCGACAGACGCCCTTCTCCCTCAGTGCCGCCACATTCTCAAGCGAGTCGGTGATGAAGACGTCGCCGTCGGCGCCCGCCAGGGCCATCGGCACGAGCTTGCCGCCGCGGCAGGCAAAAGAGGCCTCGACCCGGATGCCGCTCTCACGCTCGAAGTCGGAGATGAGCCTCTTGAAGGTAGGCACGGCGTGATGGACGATGTAGGCGCAGACCGTGCTTTGCGGCCGTTCCATTCGCGCGCACCCGGCCGCAAGGGCGGCCATCGCGACCGCCACAACGACGCGCTTGACCATGGCGAGTCCTCCTTTCGCGTTCACGTCCCGGCCCTCCGGGTCTTCCGCTGTCGGACGACCTCCTTGATGAGGGGCCCGACCGTTTGGTCGTTGGCAGAGAATGATGGGTCCTTGACGGCTTTTGCGGCGTTGACGAGCCAGCGCATCAACTGGTCGGTGGACTTCCCCCCGTCGGCGACGAAGCCATCCGCGTCGGTCGGAATTCGGCCCACGGCGTAGGCGTGGCTGAGGAAAATCTCCTTGCCCTCGTCGGAGAGGATGAGGTCCTTGAGCATTTGGGCTTCCCTGCGATGCTTGGCAAACTTCAGGATCGCCACCGGCAGGCGCACCACGCCGCGATACTTCGGTTCGAGGGGAATGATCTCGACGTCGCGGAGGTAAAGGACGGCGGTGGTGGCCCACACGATGGTGCCATCAATGAGTTTGTGTTGGGTGGCGTTTCCGAGTTCGGGTATGCACTTTGCCTGCATCACTGCGTTCTTGCGGACGGCTTCCCAGATGCCCGCTCTCTTGAAGGTTTTCTCGTGCCAGATGCCGATTGCGCACGCCTTGGGGTTTCCGAGGCCGACCCTGACACCCGGGCGTGCGAAGTCCTCGACCTTGCGGATGTTCTTGGGATTGCCCCGGGGGGTGATGATGACGGTGATGAAGTAGGCGGCGATGTCGCGGCGAGGGTCGTAGTCGGCGATGAACCCCCGCTCGACGGCCTGGAGCAGGTAGAACTCCTCGCCGGGCATATACAAGTCGCCCGCGCGGGAGCGGGTGATGTCGGCGATGAAATAGCCGGAACCTTTGTAGGCGAAGTTGACTTCCACCTCGGGATGGCGCTGGCAGAAAAGCTCCTTGATCTCGTTGAGCGACGAGCGCTGCCCTACGCCAGAGTGGAAGAACAAGACCTTCTTCTCCTGCCCACAACCCAACAGGCAGATGACTATCGCCACGGAGACGGCATTGCCAACCACCGCTCTCGCCCGCGCCATCGCCGTCCCCCTTCAAAACGAGTAGAGGGTCTGGAAGAATAACCAGTCGGCATCCGGGCTGGGACCCGTCCGCTCGACGAACGCGCCCGGGAAGAAATGGGCATAGCCGGCCATCAACTTCAGATGCTCGCTGGCCTTGTAGGTGGCGATGATGTCGATCTCCTGGCCGAGGTCTCTGCCGGAGCGGCCGGCGGGGTCGAGCCTCGCCCCGCCGTCGCTGCGGGCCGGCCTGCCGCTGCACCAGTACCAGGCGTCGCACGGCTCGTCAAGGCGGAAGAAGTGGTAGTCAACCGAGACCTTGACCTTGCGATGTGGCTTGCAAGAGAGGCTCAGTTGGTAGTCCTGGAGGTTCATCCAGGAGAAGAAGTTGATGCGCCCGTAGACCCGGTCTATGGCGCCGAAGACTCCGTCGAAGGTCTCGAAGCGGTTGTCGGTGGGGTCGTTGTCGCCGCTGGCATAGCTGAACTCGACCCCCAGACGCGGCTGCCAGGGGTGGGGGAAGGTGTAGCCGAGGCGGACGTTCCCGCCCCAGGCACCCACGTCCAGGCCGTTCCTCTTGCCGAGCTGGTGGGCGACGGTTGCCCCGTAGTCCCACCGCTGGGCCTTGCCATCGAGGTGGAAGCCCAGGGTGTGGGTGTCGAGGTCCAGGGTTGAGCCTTTGGCGTCCACGACCATCTCCGGGCGCGTGCGCTTGGCCACCCAGAAGAGATCGAGGCGACAGGGCAGCCGTTTGACCATGGCGTAAAGGCCGAAGGCGTCGAGGCGGCTGTCGTGTTCGTCGAAACTGTGGGGGTCGTAGCGGATGCGGTTGGCGAGGATGCCGTGGATTTCGGCGAGGGGGGTGTCGGCTACCACCTTGATGGCATCCCAGGTGTAGCGCCCCACGTTGCCCCACTCTCCTGGTCCCCAGATGCGGTTGTCGGCGTAGAAGATGGCCTGGCGGCCGATCTTCACCCCGAACGGCGTCCCGCCGATGTGGAGCCACTCGAGGTATGCCTGGCGCAGGTCCAGCGGGTTCCAGAAGGGGCAAGAGTAGAGCCGCCAGTTGAAGTCGTCGCGGTCGAAGTCGGAGCCGTGGGCGCGGGCGTCCTGGACCTGGACGAAGAAATGCGCCTCCTCACCGAGGTGCAGGTCCAGGTCCAGGCGGGTGCGCTGGAGCAGGAAGTGGTCGCGGCGCAGGTCGCGGCCTCGCTGGTCGGCATAGCGCTGTTGGTCGAAGTCGCTGCGGAACTCGTAGCGGAAGCGCACGCTCCCCCCGACGTCGAGCCACAGAGGCCCGAGGGGGATATCCTTGAGGGCTTGGCTCCAATGGGGTCGTCGTGGCTTGTGGTGCTCGGCCGCGAGGGCCGCCGGTGCAAGCGCGAGGATCACGATGGGCGCAACGCCCCTTTCCGGCCAGATGCCCTCCAAGTCGTTCTCTCCTTTCTCCCCGCGGCGTCTGGCGCGCCCGTCAGGCCTCCCGACCCTCTATTCTGCCCTCCCGGCATATGATTCGCCAGCGGCAGCGAGACCGTTACACGGTCGCGCTCGAATTCCTGGCGCCGGGGCCATCTCCGGATACGCAGCGGTCGGCCGCCAGGGGACTTCATGTCACGAAATCCCGCCGCCGCGCGTATAGACTGTATAATAGAGCCGCAATCCGATGGAGGGTCTTGATGTGAGGCACATTGCGCGCTTGATGTGTGTGGCGGCAGTCGGTCTCGCGGCGGTCGGTTGCGGGGGCAAGCCGGGTCGGCAGGGCGGAGCCGGCCACGCCGCTGCGATGCCGCTCGAGGTCTTCGCCCCCTGGTCTATGGAGAAGCGGCTGCGTCGGGTCGTCGAAATCTTCCAGGAGGCTTGCCCCAACACCCCGGTGCGCTTCACGACGGGGACGCCGGGGAAGCTGATCGGCAAGATAAAGCGCGGCGCCCGCCCCCACGCCTACATCGCCATGGGCCCGGCGGAGATCGAGGTTCTGGACCAGCTCGGCCTCACCGTGCGCGGCTCGGCGCGGGAGATTCTCAAGCAGAGCCTCGTACTGGCTGTCGGGCAGGCGGCGCGCAACCGGGTCACCGAGCTGCGGGACCTCGCCAAGCCAGAGGTCGAGGCCGTTGGAATGGGGCGCCCCACCTTGACGTCCGGGCGCCTGAGCCGCGCCGCCCTCGCCAAGCTCGGCATCCTGGAGGCAGTCGAACCCAAAGCCCGGACCTCGCCCCTGCGGGCACTCGTCCTCGGCGATGTGGACGCCGCGTTCATCTACAGCGAGTGCTGCTACGACGAGGACCTCTTCGTTGGCGCCATGGTGCCGCGGAAAGGCATCGCCGTCGCCAAGCCGCTTCCTCGGGACCTTTGCGAACCGTTCCCCGTCGTGGCCGTCGCGATCAAGACAAGACCGCCCCATCCCGACGCCGCTTTGTTTGTCCGGACGTTGTGCGAGAAGAGAGCGCAGGACATCCTCCTGCGCCGGGGCGCGTGGTCGTGTCCCATCTGCGAGATGGAGCCTTAGCCGACCACGACGTCGGGTGAGCGACCCCCCGGTTTGTCCCATGAAGTGCTCCGCTGTATAATTCGCTGCACACCCCAATCCGCGAGCTAGCACCCGTGACCGCGCGACGGATGCGACCTTCGGCTCGGGAGCAAGAGTCACGTGAGAACCCCCGGGAGCGAATAATCCAAGGGAGGGTGTGGCTCCGAGGAGAATGGCCCGTGTGGTTCCTTCGCCGCTTTGCCTGTGTCGCTGTCGTTGGCCTGCTGGCGCTCGGTTGTGGAGAAAAGAGCAAACAGCCACCGATAGGTGGCTCCCTCGCTGGCAAGACCCTCGAGCTTTTCGTCGGCTCGGCCTCGAAGCCCGCCACCGAGGAAGCGGCCAAGGCGTTCGAGCGGAAGACCGGCTGCCGGGTCCTCCTCCATTTCGGCGGTTCGGGCAAGATGCTCAGCGAGATGAAACTGGGCCAACGCGGCGACCTCTACTTCCCCGGCTCTTCGGACTTCATGGAACTGGCCAAGCGCGAGAAACTCGTGGTCCCCGAGACCGAGCGCCGCGTGGTTTACCTGCTCCCGGCCATAAATGTGCCCGCCGATAACCCCAAGAAGATCGACAAACTCGAGGACCTGGCCAGGCCCGGGGTCAGGGTGGGCATAGCGCGGCCCGACACCGTGTGCGTGGGCCTGTTCGCCGTCGAGGTGCTGGTGCGCAATGGACTGGCGGAACGGGTCAAGCCCAACATCGTCACCCACGCCGAGTCCTGCGCCAAGACCGCGCAACTGGCGGCAATGGGGACCGTGGACGTGGTGCTCGGCTGGCGGGTCTTCCAGTACTGGAACCCCTCGAGAATCCGCACGATCATGCTCCGCCCCGACCAGATTCCACGCATCGGCTACATCCCCATCGCCCGGAGCGTCTTCTGCAAGCAGCCCGAGGTGGCCGACGCCTTCGTGGACTTCCTCCTCAGCGACGAGGGGAAGGCCATCTTCCGCAACTGGCACTACCTTGTCTCGGAGGACGAGGCGAGGAAATACACCACGCCCGACGCGCCGGTCGGCGGAGAGTGGAGGTTGCCCGAAGGCTGGTGAGCGCCGAAAGTGAACCCCTAATAAGCAGCGGATGAGGGTTTGGAAGCTGGAACTTGTGATTTGTTTGTGATTTGGTGCTTGGCACTTGGCGCTTGCCCCAGGAGGGCCTGATGCGCTCTTGGCTCGATTGGCTCGCGCTGCTGGGGGTCGGGGTTTCGGCCTCACTGATGCTGATGCTCCTGGGCTTCCAGGCGGCCTACACCGGGGGCGGGGAGCCGTTGCGCGCCCTGGCCGAGCGCGACGTGCTCCACGCCATGGGCCTGACCTTCTACTCGGCCACGGCGGCCACGCTCCTGGCCCTCCTCCTTGCGATCCCCACCGGCTACGCCCTCGCGCGCTGGCGTCTCCCCGGGCTGTGGCTCGTCGAGGCGTTGCTCATCGTCCCCGTGGTCATGTCCCCGATGGCTCTCGGGGTGGCGCTGCTCCTGATCTTCCGCCAGGCGCCGGGCCTCTGGCTCGCCCGCTACGTGGTCTTCGAGGTGCCGGGGATCATTCTGGCGCAGTTCTTCGTGGCCTATGCCTTCGCCGTGCTGGTCATCAGGACGACGTTCTCGGGGATAGACGTGCGGCTGGAGCAGGTCGCTCGGTTCCTGGGCTGCACGCCGTGGCAAGCGTTCCGGCGGGTGACGCTTCCGCTCTCCCGGCGCGGGATCGTGGCGGGCTTCGTCCTGGGCTGGGCGAGGGCTATGGGCGACTTCGGCGCGACCTCCACCCTCGCCGGCGCCGTCAAGGGAAAGACCGAGACCATGCCCGTCGCCATCTACCTCAACCTCGCCTCGGTGAGCATAGACCGCGCAGTGGCCCTCAGCATCGTCCTGACACTCGTGACCGTCGTCGGGCTCGTCCTCGTCCGCCTTCTGGTGGGGGAGCGGCGGTGATCGAATGCCGAAACCTCGTGGCCCACTACGGCACCTTCGCGCTCAAGGACATTTCGCTGGAGGTCCGCGACGGCGAGGTGTTCGTCCTCCTGGGACCCTCGGGCGCGGGAAAGACCCTCTTCATTGAAACCGTCCTTGGGATCAAGCCGCCCGACCGCGGTCGCATCCTGCTCGACGGGCGCGACATTAGCCGCGAGCAACCGGAACGTCGCGGTTTCTCCTACCTGCCCCAGGACCTCGCTCTCTTCCCGCACCTGTCGGTCTTCGAGAACATCGCTTTCGCCCTGCGTGTGCGCCGCGTGGGCGCAAAGGCGATAGAGGAACACGTCCCCCGCATCGCCAGGACCCTCGGAATAGAACACCTCCTCGACCGTCCCGACATCCGCAGCCTCAGCGGCGGGGAGAAGCAGCGGGCGGCACTTGCGCGGGCGCTGGTGGTCGAGCCCCGGGCGCTCTTCCTCGACGAGCCGTTCTCTGCCCTCGACCCGGCGACCAAGCGCCAACTCCACGCCGAGTTCGGCCGGGTCTGGCGCGACCTCGGCCTCACCGTCGTCCTCGTCACCCACGACCAGGAAGAAGCCGCCAGCCTGGCCGATCGCCTGGCCATCATCATGGGCGGCCGCATTGTCCAGCGTGGTTCTCCCGCGGAGGTCTTCGACCGACCAGCCAATCTCGCTGCCGCGAGGTTCCTGGTGATGGAAAACCTGCTCGAGGGCGAGGTGGCGCGAGCCGACGACGGGCTGCGCCTGCGCTGCGGGGGTGTCGAACTCGTCGTCGGAGAGGCATTCGGGCATTTCACCGGCCACATCTGGGCCGGGCTGCGGGCGCACCATGCTCGCCTCCACGAACCCGCCGCTCCCATTACCCGCGGCCGCTACCGCGCCATCCTCGAAAGCCTCTCCCCGTCGGTCTCTGCCCCGAGAGCATTCGTCAGGGTCGGAGGAGAGGATGGGGTGGTGATCGAATGCGCCTCGGTCGCCGACCCCGCCGCCGTCCCGGCCTCGCCGGGGGAGCCGCTGGTCGTCGAACTGCCCCCCGAACGCTTCGTCCCACTCCA